>JBBIVS010000040.1:0-12355 GCA_037439605.1 Draconibacterium sp.
ATACTCGAAGAATTAGGCAGTTTCTATTCTTCCTTTTTACAAGAAAAAAAACCGGATATTCCTCAACCTGAAACCTTTAGTTCTTATGTAGAGAGAGAACTGGCGTTTATTGAAAGTCCTGAATTTGAAAGAACACAAAAGTATTGGCTGAAACAATACGAAAAATCTGTTCCAACCATTTCACTACCAACAGATTTTCCACGACCAAAATCAAGAACTTTTAAGGGTGATCGCCTGGATTTTAGAATTGATAGTGATTTAGTTGCTGATTTGAAGACAGTTGGCGTACAATCCGGAGCAAGTTTTGTGGTTACTTTACTGGCTGCCTTTGAGGTTTTTCTGTTTCATAAAACAGGTCAGGATGAATTGGTTTTAGGACTGCCGGCTGCTGGTCAATCCCAAAGCGGCAAGACACAATTAGTAGGGCATTGCGTGAATTTGCTTCCTTTAAGAAGTAAGCTTGCTGCTGATATTCCATTCAATGCATATTTAAAAAACAGGAAAGAAGAAATTTTTGATGCTTACGAACATCAACAGTTTAGCTTTGGACAATTACTTCAAAAGCTTGCGATTTCAAGAGATCCATCAAGGGTCCCATTGGTTCCTGTTATGTTCAATATTGATATGGGAATGGCAAATGCAGTTGCATTTAATGGCTTAAGTTATAAGTTAAGTAGTAATCCCAGGGCCTATGAAGCGTTTGAACTTTTTTTAAATGCCACCGGGACAGAAGATGAACTCATTTTAGAATGGTCCTATAACACTTCTCTATTTAAGCCTGCCACTATAGCGCAAATGATGGCTTCTTTTAAAGAAGTTATGAATGAAATTGCAGCCAATCCAAAAGTTAAGATAGGAGATATAATAAAGGTTGATGATTCAGCTTATTCAAAATTGAATGATACCTTGGTCTCATATCCAAAATTACCATTACATGAACTATTCGTAAACCAGGCTAAAATTACCCCATTAAATCAAGCTCTAAAGTTCCAAGATTCGGAAGTTACGTATGAAAATTTGGAAAAACAGGTTAACCAATTATCGCATTATTTGGTAGAACAGGGCGTAAGGAATGGAGATTATGTGGCCGTATCTTTACCACGTTCAATAGAACTTGTGGTAACTTTAATAGCTATAATGAAATGCGGTGCTGCTTACCTTCCATTAGATCCTAATTTTCCGAGCCAGAGATTAAAATTTATGTTGGAAGATTCCGGGGCCAAATTTTTAATTGCTACAAAAGAGTTTTCATCATTTTTTAAAAGTAATTCTAAAGTATTACTATCAGAAGATATATTTCAAAATTTAGCACAGTATCCAATTACTTCCGCGGATATATCTGTTGATATAGATGAAATAGCATACATGATTTATACTTCAGGCTCTACGGGTAAGCCCAAAGGTGTAATGGTAACGCATAAAAATCTGGTCAATTTTCTATATAGTATGATGAATGAACCAGGCATAAAGGAAACTGACAAACTGTTGTCAATAACAACAATATCATTTGATATTGCAGGTCTGGAATTATTTCTCCCAATTTTAAAAGGGGCAACAGTAGTAATTGCCAGCGAAGAAACGGCTAAAGATGGCCGTCTTATACTGGAGTTGTTACAAAAAGAAAGCATCACTATGTTGCAAGCCACACCTTCAACATGGCAAATGTTGTTGGATACGGGGTGGGAGAATCCTTTATTCATTAAGGCACTTTGTGGTGGAGAAGCACTGCCTGAGAGATTGGCAAAAAATTTATTGGTGAGAGTAAATGAGCTCTGGAACCTGTATGGTCCCACGGAAACAACTATTTGGTCTTCAGTCAAAAGAATTATGATGGAAGATGATTTAATCACAATAGGCCACCCGATAGCAAATACCCAATTATATATCACAAACGAACAAAATCAACTGGTACCTCCTAATACCATTGGAGAGATATGTATTGCAGGAGATGGAGTGTCAAAAGGATATTGGAATCGTTTGGATTTAACGAATGAAAAATTTATAAAGAATCCTTTTGATACTGAGTTGGGCAGAACACTTTACCGTACAGGGGATTTGGGTAAATTGCTCCACACAGGCGAGGTGCAATGTTTAGGACGAATTGACAATCAAGTTAAAATTAGAGGACATCGCATTGAACTGGGTGAAATAGAGCAAGCTGTTAATAGGCTTGAAGGTGTGAATGCTTCTGTAGTAATCGTAGATAAAGATCTGCTTGTTGCAAATATAATCTCAACTCAATTAGATAGTCTTCCGGAAACTACTGTAAGTAAATGGAAAAAGAACCTGGCCGAAATACTTCCGTCTTTTATGGTACCTCAAGAGTTTAATTTGTTGAGTGAATTTCCTGTCACTCCAAATGGAAAAATAGACCGTAAAGCCTTAAAGGAAATTAAATTAACTAATTACGCAAAACCATCCTTTATTATTGCTCAAACTAATACAGAAAAAATTATTGAGACTATTTGGAAAGAATGTTTGGGAATGAATGAAATAGATGTTAACAGTGATTTTTTTGAATTGGGAGGTCATTCAATCCTGGCAGTAAAAGTAATGGCTCTAATAGAAAAACAAACTGGGAAAAAACTGCCGCTGGCTTCTTTAATAGAAAATCCCACAATTGCCAAATTAGCTGCATATATGGATAAAAAAATTTTTTCCTGGGATTCTTTAGTCCCGTTAAAACCAAATGGTAATAAAGTCCCCATTTTTATCGTACATGGAGCTAATCATAATGTATTGATTTATAAAAATTTAGCCGATAATCTGGATAATGACCAGCCTGTTTATGCCTTGCAGGCTAAAGGACTAAGCGGCGAGGTTGAGCCCCACAAGTCCGTAGAGGAGATGGCATCTTACTATATTTCGGAAATTAAAACTATAAATCCGGAAGGCCCTTATGCGCTGGGAGGATTTTCTTTTGGTGGTATTATAGCTTTTGAAATGGCAAAACAATTGAAGGCCGAAGGAAAGAAAGTAAAAATCGTTGCCCTTTTTGATAGTTATGTTTATCCCAGTTATTATTATTCCAATCCTTTAGTTAAAAAAACCTTATCTGCGTCTTACAATATGGCCCAACTAATTTTTATGGGGTTAAATATGTTTAGCAGTAAAAAGAATTTTAAACGGAGAAAAGACTTGCTTAGGCTCAAAATTTATGGATTTTATTTAAGATTGAAATATGGCAGAGAGAAACAGAACCAATTGCAGTTTAATTACTCTTCAAAAATTGATGAAATGCATGCATTGGCATTTATCAGTTATAATTTAATTCCTCAAGATATAAAAGTAGATTTGTTTAGATCAACAGAAAATATCTATTTTGCGCATGACTATAAATATTTGGGTTGGAAAAGTATTGCGTTGAAGGGGATTCGTAAACATCTGATTCCCGGAAATCATTCTGAAATGTTTTTACCACCTGCTGTTATAGAGGTTGCCAGTATTCTGCAAAAGATTATGGATAGCGATGATTCTGAAAACTATGAGTGAAATATTTTGCGGAACATTAGAAGCCCGGAATCAGGGTTTTAACGATAGGCTGGAAGTTGACCCGGGATTAAAACTTTATAAAATTGAGCTATCCAGATTCCAGGAATCAGTTTCAGGTCTTACAGAGTTTTTGTCACCTATTGAAAAGAACAGGGCAGATAGATACCACTTTAGTAATGATAAAAACAGGTTTATAGTATGCAGAACTGTATTAAAATTTCTGTTGGCAGAACAAATGGGATTGGATGTTAATGAAATAGTACTGGATACATATTCTAATAATAAGCCCTGTTTGCCTTCCCGCCCATCGGTATTTTTTAATGTTACACATGCTGGTGATTATGCTTTAATAGCAATTGCAAATGAACCTGTGGGAGTTGATATCGAGTATGTAAATAAGGATTTTGATCATAATGAAATTTTATCAAATATTTTTAAGAAGTCTGAAATAAATGAAATATTTAACAGCAATGATAAACAGCGAACTTTTTACAAATTATGGACTCGCAAAGAAGCAATTGTTAAAGCTACTGGTAAAGGAATAGATGATCATTTCCAGGAGACAGTTTCATTGGATGGTTACCATTATATGCGCCCGGAGTTATCAGGCAATATTGAAGTATTACAGGTATTTAGCTTTGAATTGAATGAAGACTATATTGGGGCAGTTGCCTGCTCTGGTTCGCATGAACATTCAGGTAAACTTTTGTTTTATACAATACCTGTTGATTTTCGAAAAATGATTAATACTAATAACAAACTCACACTTTGACCCAAAAAAACATTTTCCATTTTCTTCATAATAATTTAATTATTTACCCTTTCCAAATTTACCAACCCGGCAATTCATGGAAAAGGCCAACTTATTCTATTCATCTGGTGCCAACCTTGAATGTGATATACCTACTTAAAAATATAGGATATCCTTGTAATATAATGATATTAAGGATATTATTCAGATTTTATTTTTTTTTTGTCGAAAATCAGAAATTTATATTTTGGTCATAAGTGGCTTTTCATACGAAAAGAATGTCCCATTTTAAATTTATTAAAGACTCAATAAAAAAGTTGCAAAGCTCTGTGTATATGGATTATACAGATTGTGGCATATAAATTGAGTTGTATGTGAAATGGTAATTTAACTAAAACAATGAAATAGAATAACATATTTTAATTTTGATATTGTGGGTGTTTATTGTAAATTGTACAATGATTAATAATAAGGGAAAAACGAGATAAAAAATAATTTACACGAACACAGTACAAATTGCATAATTTGTTTGTTCATCTTTTTAAGTAATTTTTGGTATTAATTTTAAAATTAAAAATGTTATGAAAAAACTATTGACACTGATGATTGCATTTAGCTTTTTACTGGCTGGATGCGACAAAGACATGGAGTCTTTGGAAGCTGACAATGCCCTGCTTAAGAGTGCGGGTACAAGTTTTACCTCTCCTAATATATTCAATGCTAACGGTGCGTATTGTTTACTCGCAAATCAAACTCCCACGAGTTTAGCAGGTAAACAAATGCAAATCTGGATGGGTGTTGGAAATGAAAATGCCGGAACTATAGTGGGCCATGTGAGATTTAAATCTGGCAAAGTAATAATTGATCTAACAGATGCTAATGGCGATGGCAAGCCTGACATGTATCCGTATGTTGCCACTGTTGCTCATATTCACTTTGCAAGTAGCATAAGTGGCATACCGCAAACTAAAACAGGTAACCCAATTCCCGGGAAATTTCAATACAACTTTCCGCTTGATCCTTCTAAATCCTATTTTGAGATTCCGGTAACATTTAATAAAGTAGGGGCAATTCACCTCTCTGTTGTAAGATATGGTGGTATTGAAGGTTTTGCATTTTACCTGCCTAATGATCCGGTTAAGATAAAATTTATATACCCGGGTACAAAAAGTTATTTGGATTTGGTGCTTGGCCCTGATGCTGGTGCATTAGAAGGTACTTATGAAAACTGGTGTGTTAATACCTCATTAGGTCTTGACCCAAGTATTGTATATGATGCCCTCCTTTATTCCAGCTATGAACCACTACCAGCAGGCGTTGTGAAAAAACCTGAAAATTTCCCCCTTATTAATTATTTAATAAATAATTACAAAGTTGGCACTGTTGTTGGGCTGAAAGACAATAATTGCCAGCCAATTCTAGATGGAATGGGTAATCCTGTTTCAGAACCAATAACCATGCAAGATATTCAGAAAGCCATTTGGTATTTAATTGATGGTGGCACTGCTAATTTTTATCAGTTACCTGTCGATTGGAAACAGGAAAGGGTCAAGGCGATTATGTGCGATGTAGAAGCTAAAGGTAAAGGTTTTAAACCTGGTTGCAACCAGAAAATTGTTTTTGTTGTTGTACCAATAGACAAAGCTAAATGGCCTGAACAACTTAGTTTGCTTGCAGTGCAACCGACTGTGAGCAGTGTGCCTGTGCCATGCGCAGATGAAGGTGGTACAGCCTGGGGAGACGGATATTGGGGAGCATCTTTCCCTGGTGCTAAACAATGGGGAACCTGGTTTAATTATGATGCAGCTTGTGTGCCTAAATAGGAATAATTAAGGCCTTGTTAAAAAAAAACGTTAAGTAATTAAGTTCTTCTAAAAACAATTGGAGCCTTTCGGAATTTTCGGAAGGCTCCATTTTTGCTTATTCATGACCTGAAATAATTAATGTGAAAAATGATTTCAAATAATTTGTTAAAATAGTAATACTTTAACAAAAACATACTGAAATCTTTACACTAAAACAAGTTATATCATTTTTACAATTGTTACAAAACATTTTTATTTTTCATTTGATTAATAAAGTCATTTTCTAAATTTTATTGTATCCGAAAACCAAATTGCATGAATAAAGGTGGTGATAATAAAAAGCACACATTTCTGAATAAAAAAGTTTCTGCTGTTAAACAAGAGTCAGGCTATTCATATATCCCCTTGACAGATTTTGTTGTTGAAAAACTAACACAAATCTGGCAGGAAATTCTGGAAATTGATACAATTGGTGTTAATGACAACTTTTTTGAATTGGGAGGACATTCTATACTCGCAATGAAAGGGATGGTCAGGATTAGAGAAAAATTTGAGATTGAAATGTCATTTAAAGATTTTATGAATTTGCCTACCATTACTCTTCAATCGGAATTCATAAAAACTCACTTAAGGGATCGGAAAGGCACTATTCCTGAAACGAAAGGTAAGGCGCGAATCAAGGATAAATTTGAAAACGAAATGGCCTATGAAGATTCAGTATATCTTCCAACAATTTCAAATCAAGCCGAATTAATAAAAACTCAGGTAAGTAATCTGAAAATTTCCGGATTATTACATGATATATCTCATTCAGAAAATGTTGAAAGGTTTCCATTAACCGAAACACAAAAAATATTATGGTATTTATGTATGTTAAATATCAATAGTCCGGCTTATAATCTTCCATTTACCCTAAAATTCACTGGCGATTTAAACGAAAATATTCTGGATAAAACAATAGAATACTTATTTAAACGGCATAATATCATTTTTGCCACGTTTCACTCCGATGATGGTGAACCATACGTGACAATTAATCAGAATCAGAGCATTGAGATTAAGGAATATGATTTAGACCAACTTCAGGAAAACGAGTTGGAAAAAAAATATAATGAAATAATCATTACTGATTCAAGGCTCGCGTTTAATTTGGAGAAAGGACCTTTGTTTCGCCTGAGCCTTATAAAAATCAATCGGTCAGAATGGTTATTTCACATGACCATTCACCATTTGGTATTTGATGGAATTTCGTGGGGGATTTTTTTGAAGGAATTTAATTCTGTGTATAAATGTTTAATAAATGCCGAAGAAATTAAACTTGAAGATATTAAATTTCAACAGTACGATTATGCAAAATGGCTGGAAAAGAATCCTTTACAACAGAATTCTCATTCATTGGAATTTTGGAGAAGATATCTGGATGGAATACCTGCATATACCAATTTCCCTTTGGATAGAAGCAGAAAAAAACCACCAAGTGGCAAGGGTGCAAAAACAACCATTAAAATTTCTAATGAAATTTCTAATATAATAATAGCTCTCAGCCAGAGTCGGAATACAACAGTATTCACTACCATGTTATCGGCGTTCAGCCTGTTAATAAAAAGATTCAGTGGTGATAACGATCTTTGTATTGGTTCTCCGGTTGCTGACAGACCATACAAATTCATTGAGAATGTTTTTGGATATTTTGTAGATACACTTCCGTTGCGTTTTAATTTTGAGGGAATTAACACATTTGAGGATTTGTTAAACTATACGAAATCCACAATATTCAATGTGCTTGAAAACAATAACATAGGTTATGATAAAATAGTAGAAATTGTCAATCCAGACAGAACCCCATTATATAATTCCATATTTCAAATAGCATTTGTCTGGCCTAAAGATTTATCCGGAACCATAAAAACAGGAGATCTTCGGGGCGAGCGATTTATTATTGGGGAAGGAATTGCACCATTTGATATTACTTTTTACATGTGGGAAATTAATGGTGATATAGAGGGCGAAATAGAATATAACATTGACTTGTTTGATGAATCTACGATAAATAGTTTTAAGGAGAGTTATATTCAGTTACTTGGCTCAATTGTAAAAAATGCAAAAGAAAATATCAATAATTTAAGCGTTGTAACTGAGAATCAGTTTAATATTCTAAAAGAATTTAATAATACCAAAGTACCATATCCTCAGGAGGGTGTATGCTCAATATTAAAGCAAATATGCGATTTGTTACCCTGGAAACCTGCACTATGTTATAATGGACAAAAAGTTAGCTACTCGGAACTGGAAGAAAAGTCGAATCAACTTGCGTTGGAGCTTATTGGAAATGGAATAAATGCGGGAGAACCTGTGGGTATTTTTATGGATAAATCAAACGAATTGATTATCTCAATTGTAGCCATTTTAAAAATTAATTGTTATTACCTGCCTCTCGATCCCGAATATCCTTTGCAAAGAACATTAGATATCATCAATGATGCCGCATGCAAGTATATCATTACATCAGAAATTCAGGAAAACATATTAACAGGTTCGTTTAAAAAAATTATCGTTAACGATTCAACTTGGGAAAATAAAACAACTTCACTTTCTTACTTTTCCAGCCCGGAAGATTTTGCATACATAATGTACACTTCAGGAACCACAGGAACACCGAAAGGAAGTATTATAAAACATAAAGGCATTTCAAGATTAGTACTAAATACGAATTATATCCATCTCGAAGAAAGTGATAATATACTTTTGACTGGGGCTATAGGTTTTGATGCCTCTACTTTCGAAATATGGGGGGCTTTACTAAACGGATGTACGCTATTTATTATTGATAAGGATGTGTTACTTGATCCATATAAGCTTGAAAAGGAAATCATTAAAAATAATATTACTGTACTTTGGCTCACTTCTTCTATTTTTAATCAAATTGCAGAATTAAATCCAAATGTTTTCGCGAATCTTCGGTATTTACTGGCAGGAGGGGATGTATTGTCAGTAGAGCATGTAAATAAAATACTGAACCTATTTCCATCTCTTACCATTATAAATGGCTATGGTCCAACAGAAAACACTACGTTTTCCACATGTCATATTATTCAAAAAGAATATCAGGATAACATTCCTATCGGAAAACCGATAAGTAATTCAACTGCATATATTTTTAATGATCATTTGCAATTACAACCCATAGGAGCATTTGGTGAGCTTTATGTTGGGGGGGATGGATTATCTCATGGATACCTCAACAGACCAGAACTCAATGCTGAAAAATTTATTAGCAATCCTTTAAATCCAGGCGAGAAATTGTTTAAAACCGGAGATAAAGGCAGGTGGTTGCCTGACGGAAATATTGAATTTCACGGCAGGATTGATGATCAGTTAAAAATCAGGGGATACCGGGTTGAACCGTTAGAAATTGAAGTTCAAATTAATAAAATGCCTGAAATAACAGAGTGTGTTATTAAACCGGTTGAGAGACAAAAGGGCAATATTCAACTTTACGTTTTTATCCATAAACAAAAAGAATCAAATCTCCAGGAGGAAGATATTGTGTCATATTTAAAAAATAGGTTCCCATCCTATATGATCCCTGCTTTTTATGATTTTAGAGATGATTTACCCAAAACTATTAATGGTAAAATTGATCGAAAGGCTCTCAAATTTAATTCTGACATAATATCTTCAAAAGTTGGTATTTCCACAAATCCAAAGGAAAGAAATTTGTTTCCTTTAACTAATGAACAACGAAAATTAAGGATTGTTAATGAAACTTTTCAAAAATCGAATGGAAAAATAGTAGATTTTAATTCTGTTAATGAGAATAACATACCAAAGTTAAAAACAGTAAACGATACAGGTTTTGAAATTCCGAACAAACTTTTACATGAGTTTTTTATGGAAAAGGCAGAGGAATTTCCAGATAAAACGGCCGTTATTATCAACAACAGCTTTTTAACTTATGCAGAACTTAATGTTTTATCCAATCAGGTTGCAAATAAGTTGATAAATGATGGAATAATCCCGGGTGATTTTGTTGGTATAAATCTACCTCCTTCGCTCGAACAAATTGTTGTTGTTTTAGGAGTACTTAAATCTGGAGCGGCATATTTGCCCCTTGATCCATCCTTCCCTGAGGAAAGGATGAATTATATCCTTGAAGATTCTGGTGCTACCTATGTAATAACAAAGAACAAAAAGAGTAATTTTTCAAAAATAAATCGTCACCTAAAGGAATTCAATTTAGAAAATCTGGAAGAAATATCCGATCAACCAAAAGAAATCAACCATATTATAAAAAATAATCAGGACAATATTGCTTACATTATTTATACATCAGGATCAACTGGAAACCCCAAAGGAGTATTGGTACATCATAAAGCAGCAGTGAATTTTATTTTAAGTATGTCTAAAACTCCCGGGATTTGCAAAGATGACAGACTGCTCAGTGTTACAACACTCTCTTTTGACATTTCGGTGCTGGAAATATTTTTACCTCTGTCATTCGGAGCTACCTTAGTACTTGCGAGTGAAGAAGATCGAACCGGTAATTCTTTGCATAAACTTATTGGCAAACATGGCATTACAATATTACAGGCAACTCCGGCAACCTGGGGTATTATACTTCAGTCTGAATGGGATGGAAATCCAAATTTAAAAGCATTGTGTGGTGGAGAGGCAATGTCACCTCAGCTTGCAAAAGACTTAATTTCAAAAGTTAGTGAATTATGGAACATGTATGGCCCGACCGAAACTACGGTTTGGTCAACTTGCAAAAAGATGACCGATGCACAACACCCAATTGGGATTGGCCTGCCAATAGGGAATACTCAAGTTTATATTCTGGATGAAGATAAAAATATATTGCCATTCAATGTTAAAGGTGAAATTGCAATTGGAGGCGAAGGAGTAAGCAAAGGGTATCATAACCGGGGGCAATTGACAAAAGAAAAATTTATTATAAAAGATGGACAGTTACTCTATCGAACGGGTGATATAGGAAAAATCAAAGATAATGGAGAAATTGAAATATACGGAAGAAACGACAACCAGATTAAATTAAATGGATTTAGAATAGAGCCAGGTGAAATAGAATCTAAGCTATGCCTCTTCAAAGGAATTAAAGAGGCTGTGGTTAAAGTTCAACAATTTTCAGATAATGACAAGCGTCTTGTTGCATTTTTATTAACGGAAGAGGGAGTTATTCCTGATGAAAAGGAAATTATATCTGGTTTGAAAAAACAACTTCCAATGTACATGATTCCTTCATTTATTCAGTTTCAAATAGATTTTCCAAGAACTCTCAATGGTAAAACTGACAGAAAAAAGCTAAACTTTAATATTGAGAAGGCTGGACAAGATGCACTTGAATTTGATTGGCATCAAATGGACACAATAGAATTGAATTTATACGAAATAATTTCAGACATAATTAAACATAAAAATTTCAATTTTGATGATAGTTTTTTTAATATTGGAGGTACTTCTCTTCTCTCGTTAAAATTAATTTTCAGAATTGAAAAAGAATATAAGGTTTTAATACCAGTCAGGGATTTTCTGGTGAAATACAATACTGTGCGGCAGATTGGAAATTTTATAAAACAAGAGAAAGCAAAAAAGTTTGATTTTAACTTTAACCATTTTGAAATAAATAAAAATTTTAGGTATCTGTATCGTCTGCAATCCTTTGGAAATGAAATTCCAATATTCAGTTTTTATTGTGAAAAGTTATTTGCAAATATTGAAGGATTTACAAGATTAATTTATGACTTTATATGGCCAGGTTCAGATGGAAGACCATTTAATTTTAAATCGGTTGACGAGTTAGCTGAAAGTTATTTGGTTGAAATTAAAAAAGTAAATCCGAATGGCCCTTATTACCTCGTCGGATTTTCATTCGGAGGATTGCTAGCCTACGAAATAGCTCAAAGGCTAGTCAGAAGCGGAAACAATGTGCCAATTCTTTTTCTTATTGATGTCATTAATCCTCAAATACGCTCTACTGTTAAGTTAGGCCCAACATATAAAAAAGCATTTATAAAACACCTCTTCGATGCTTTTAAACAGCAACTAAAAGAACAAATAAAAAGAATTGCAATTCTTATTTATTTCAAATCAGGGAAAAAACTTCCACCTAATCTCATTCAAACAAACATAATACTTGAGGCCAATAAATTGATGATGAATTATATTCCACAATTTTATTACGGCGAAGTTCATTTATTTAAATCTGAGATTAATATTATGTCTGATCCTTATCTTGGTTGGAAATCAATGGTTAACAAAATCAATTGTTACAGTCTATCAAGTCATC
>JBBIVS010000040.1:12365-13292 GCA_037439605.1 Draconibacterium sp.
TTGAGGCTGTATTGGAGAATAATAATAAAATTAAAATTCTTTCTGAATTAAAAAATATAATACACAGGATTGAAATAAATCACAGTAAATAGGGTGCATCGACCCATCTTCTTCCTTTTCAACCCGAAATAAAACCATCTTTGAAATAAAAATAAATTTATGTCTCAAAAAATCTGGCTCTCTTCCCCACACATGGGTGGTACAGAGCAAAAATATGTACAGGAAGCTTTCGATTCCAACTGGATTGCTCCGCTGGGACCCAATGTAAATGGATTTGAAAAGGATTTGGCACTTTATACCGGAGCGAAGGCGGCTTCCGTTTTAAGTTCAGGAACAGCAGCCATTCACCTTGCGCTTATCATACTTGGCGTAAAACCAGGGGATGAAGTGCTTGTTTCGTCATTCACATTTTCCGGAAGTGTAAATCCCATTACCTACCTGGGGGCTATTCCGGTATTAATCGACAGTGAACCTGAAACCTGGAACATGTGCCCGGAATTGCTGGAACTTGCAATAAAAGATAGGATTTCAAAAGGGAAAAAACCAAAGGCAATAATCCCGGTACATCTGTATGGCATGCCGGCTAAAATTGAGAAGATAATGGAAATTGCCAACTTTTACGAAATTCCTGTAATTGAAGATGCAGCAGAAGCACTGGGAAGCAGATACAAAAACAAAGCCCTCGGAACATTCGGCCTGATGGGAGTTCTGTCGTTTAACGGAAATAAAATTATAACAACATCGTCAGGTGGCGCATTAATATCTGATAATGAAGAATTAATTGAGAAATCGCGTTTTCTTGCACAGCAAGCCAGGGACAACGCACCCCATTACCAGCACACCGAGATTGGGTATAATTACCGGATGAGCAATGTTATTGCAGGAATTGGCAGGGGACAAATGGAAGTGCTGGATAAACACATGGCG
>JBBIVS010000041.1:0-655 GCA_037439605.1 Draconibacterium sp.
TTACCAGTGTTATGGTGATCCTTTTTTCAGGTTTGGGCATATACACCGCGAGGTTAAAAAGAAAACAGTGGAATACCTTATTTCGCAGGAAGCCGATGTTGATCTTGAAAATTTAATCAGCGAATTGCAAATTGGTAAAAGAACAACCGAAGAATACCTGAAACAACTGGAGGAAATTATGTTAGCAGTGGATAAGGCAAAAATCAGGACACATTCAATTACAGAAAAGGAGGCCATGATATATTTCGAACTAAAGGTTTATGACAAGGCCTGTGAAAAGTTAGGTTCGTTGCTGAATAAAGACGAAGCCTCGTTTTCGTTTTCAGTTGCCGAAAAATATTACAATGCAATGGCGAAGAAAATTGCCGGCGATTTTAAATCTGTTTCAGATAAAAAAAGTTTGGATGTAATTCAATCTGAACGTGACTCAAGTCTGAAAAAAATCGAAAATGTGATTGCCGATCTTGAAGCATTGGTTAAATTACTGCCATCGTCTGAAAGGATGAACATATTGGGAAGTACTTACAAACGTCATGCATTTCTTTTAGAGAACAATAAACTGGAAAGCTATGCAAAGGCGGCTTTCAGTTACCAAAAAGCATATTCGTTTTACAATAACTGGTATTCGCTCACCAACTGGCTTGCCCTTGAATGT
>JBBIVS010000041.1:665-2058 GCA_037439605.1 Draconibacterium sp.
ATTGGTTTTGAACGGATATCACGAATGGGGCTCAGTCATCGATAAAAATAAATCTGAAATTGGTTATGCTTTACCATCAAACAGTGAAGCTATCAGTTTGCTTGAGGCGTTAAAAGAATCGAGTGGTTTTACCGGTGAGCGAATGAGTTACTGGGACATGATTGCAGGTATAAATATAGTTTTATGCCGCTACCTGCTCAAATTTTCGGAGAAAAATGAGAAGAATGACTTAGATGGAATCCTGAATGACATCAGTGAATTATGGAAAAAAGCGGGCTCAAAAGTGAAACGGTTTGCAGAAATTGAACATATTGAATTTATTACTGATGCCTTATCGGTCTCGAAAAACAAAAATGCAGTGGCATTAAAGGCGAAACTCGAACAGTTGATAAAAGACCTTGCAAAACAAATTTAAACCATTAAAAAATAAGCGCTATGAAAAAGTATTATGATGTACACAACCACCTGTTTAACAAAAGTTTTCTGGGTAAAGAACTTTTATACCGAATGATTAAGGAATTGGGCAAATTTCTGAACATCCAGAAGGAACGCAGCCTTGACAGGGGCCCTGACAGAGGTCTTAAAAATGTAATCACTTCAATAAAAAGATTCAGGAATGCGATCAAAATTTTTTCACAGAAAAATTCAATTGCAATATATGAAGAGCTAAACAAAACTTACAAAGGCGAATTTATCCTCACCCCACTGACCTTCGATCTTACCTACTGTTTTGCCGCGTCGGCCGACCGTGATTTAAGCGCAGTACCTAACAATATTGCAGGTGAAGCCTTTGAAACTGAAATGAATGCAATGTTTGCAATGGTTGAACAGCAAACCCGCGAACTTTCACGCGATTTTAACCCTGTTGCAGGTGAAGGTGAAGATGAAATTTGGAAGGAATACGAGAATGAAAAGACAGAATTTATGAAAGATGCATCGAAGTTTCAGTTACTGGAACAAACTGCGGAAACAGGTAAAAGAGATATAATCAGCTTTCCCACCGCTTTCGATGGGTGGAATGAACAACTCCGGCAAATTGAGGAGTTAAAAAACCACCCTGTGTATAAAAATATGGTGTTCCCGTTTTTGGCTGTAGATCCGCGCCGGCCGGGAATTGCAGATTATGCAAAAACAAATGTGGGTAAAGGAAAAATGTTTGCCGGCGTAAAATTATACTGCCCAACGGGTTATTCGCCTACCGACCCGCTGCTTTTTGGCCCTGATGGTGAACGAGGCGGAATTTACGCTTTCTGCGAAGACAATGGAATACCGGTTACCACGCACAATTCCGACGGTGGATTTGCAACGCTGGCAAAGAGTGTTTACATCACCGGAATAATCCAGGTAAAAGGCAAACTTCACCAGCTAAATAACGAACTTCTAAAATTATCGA
>JBBIVS010000041.1:2142-3890 GCA_037439605.1 Draconibacterium sp.
AAAAATATCCCAATCTTTTACTGAACCTGGCCCATTTCGGCGGTGGCCGGCAACTAGAGGCTGCAATTGATAACCCGGGAAATACCAACCTTTGGTCGAATAAAATCATCGAACTCATAAAAGATAGCCGCTACAAGGTTTACACCGATGTTTCCTGCTTCAGCGAATTCCATATTATCGACAAACTTATTGCCAGCCCGGTTTATCACGAAATTAAAAGAAAAATTCTTTATGGTTCCGATTACACATTGTTGTTATTGTTCGAAGATAATTTCGATGAAAACGTACGGTTGTTCCGTGACAAATTCGGCAGCGATTTCGATGTTATTGCGAGAGAAAACCCGGAGGAATTTTTAAAACATGTAATTTAACCAAAATAATTTACCGGTATGTCGAAAAATTTGCTTGGGAAAATAATTACCTTAACCGAATCATCCGATTTTCAACAAGTAATACAGCTATTGCCCGATGAGCTGCTCAACGATGAAAATAATAGCGAACTTTATTTTTACCGTGGCTGGGCACATCATCATTTAAATCAGGAAAATAAAGCATCCGCATACCTGGAACTTGCCATTTCAACCGACCCTGATTTGAAAAGAAAATTTATTCATCAGGGTATTGAATGGTACAACAAGAGCGATTTTGACAAAGCCATTACCGAATATGAGAAGGCAATTTTATTGGATAATAATTATGCCATAGCGTATTACAACAGAGCATTGGCGTTTTACGACAAAACCGATTATGAGAAATCGATGGCCGATTGTGATACTGCCATAAAGTTAGATCCGAATTATGCACATGCCTATATTCTGAGGGGACTTATCTGGTATTTCCGGGCAAATTATGAAAATGCAATTGTCGATTACAGCAAAGCCATTTCGTTAACTCCAAATTATGCCGATGCTTATCATAACCGCGGACTTGCATGGTACTACAAGGGCGATTACATAAATGCAATTGCCGATTATGAAAAAGTAATCGCCTTAAATCCAAATAGCACTGATGTTTATATCAATAAAGGGATCGCCAATTATTACGCGGGCGATTACGACAAAGCAATTGAAGATTATTCAAGTGCAATTAATATGGACAGAAATCTTGAGTATGTTTATTATTATCGTGGACTGGCATATTTTAACAGAGGCATTCAGAAAAAAAACATTGAAGACTTTAACAAGGCTATCGGAGACTATAACTTAGCCCTTGAATTAAAACCCGGTTACACCGATGCCCTGCTTAACCGCGGAATGGCCTGGTATGAAGTAAAGGAATATGATAAAGCCATTGAAGATTGCACAAATACAATAAAAATAAATCCAACTTTTGCCGATGCATACAATACAAGAGGAAATGCCTGGTTTTATAAGGAAAATTTTGAAAAAGCTGAGGAAGATTTCAGAATAGCTGCCGGTTTTATTGGATACGAGGCTATTGGCATGGCCAACATTGGAGATATATTTTCTTTTAAGGGTGAATTTGAAAAGGCTGGGGAATTTTACAACAAATCTCTTGAATACGTCGATGAAAATGTCCGTCAAAAATTAGCCGAACAAATTAAACAGAAAAAGGAAAAGAATATTCAGCGAATTTTATTGGTAAAAGCCAACGTTCCGGTTTCCGACATTCTAAATCAAATCAAAATTGAAGACAAAATTGAACAAACAATCGATAAAATCAGGAAAGCGGCAATATCGGATGCAAAAAACGTAGTTCATTACACAAAGATTTTTGTTGCTGATATA
>JBBIVS010000041.1:3945-13186 GCA_037439605.1 Draconibacterium sp.
CCAATGGAAGGCAAAGTATTCTTTGATTTTCTGGATGATGAAAAAATTACTCAGGCATATCTTGAAGGCGAAAAACGAAACGAAATCAGTGTTTATTTAGGGTCTTTTTTACCTGCCGAAAACTCCGAAAAAGGCAAATCCCACGATGATGAACTGGTGATGTGGCGCACTTATGGAAAAGATGAAAATGGAAATGAGGCAGCAGGTTGCAGTATTGTTTTAAGTTGCGAATTTTTCATTCACAAAAACAAACAACCACTTACAAAAAATAGTAAACCCGAAATAGAAAAGGTAAATTCGAATTTGGCTGTGATTAAGGAAGAATACTCCAAACATAAAATCAATGACGAAGATTTGCTGAATGTAATTTATCTCGAGATTCATGACAAACAAAAATATATCAGGAATGATCCGCAGAAAAAAATTAAAGAAGCTCTTGACGAACTTAAAAGTCAGTTGAAAAAAATGATAACACTTCGAAACGGACGAAACACAAAAAGAGAGTTTAAGGAATACATTGAAAACACAATTTTTAAACAACTTTCTGAAATCAGTTATTTGTTTAAATCGGCTGATTACATTTATGAAAACGAAGTTCGGGTGATTAAATATGTTTCAAGAGACAGCGACTCAATAAAATTCAGGGAAATAAAAGAACCAAACGCTCCGAGAAAACGATTTTATATCGAGTCGAATAATGAAATTTTACCCTACATCAGGAAAATTTATTTGGGGCCGAAAGTAGAAAATCACCAGCAGTGGAGCCTTTTTCTTGATTTCGAAATTCGCCAGCGTGCCAAAG
The DNA here is from genome assembly GCA_037439605.1 of Draconibacterium sp. Classification (GTDB taxonomy): domain Bacteria; phylum Bacteroidota; class Bacteroidia; order Bacteroidales; family Prolixibacteraceae; genus Draconibacterium. Next base: position 4,748 of record JBBIVS010000041.1, read on the forward strand.
AAATTCTAAAAATGGATTCTCCGCCCTTTAAAATTGATCCTTCCGTTATCCAGATTTTAAAATCGGAATGTAAATTTCAGTAAAGGCGCACTTAAAACATCTTCATCTGCTTCAAAATCCCAAATTCATGCTCAAAATTGGGTGTAAAAACTCCCTGTCCGATTTCTTTTTCAATCTGATTTTTGGTCCAGAAACGGATTTCTTCAACTTCATCCGACTGGACTTTTACATTTTTAAAATCGAAAGTGCTAAAAAGGTAAACCAGTTCAGCTTCAACATCCGATTCCCATTTGTAAACTTTAAGCAGTTTGGCCTGAAAACCGGTTAACCCGATCTCTTCGAATGCTTCTTTTTGAAGGGCTGTTTCAAGTGTTTCCCCTGCCGAAATATGGCCTCCAACGGCGGTATCCCATTTTCCGGGTTGAATTTGTTTTGACGTTGGTCTTTTCTGAAGCAGAATGTTTTTATTATGATTTAAAACGTGCAGATGTACAACCGGATGTAGTAATTTGCTGCCATTATGAACCTGGCTTCGCGGCGCCTGACCAACAATTTTACCCTGTTCGTCAACCAGCGGAACCCACTCTTCACTGGCTAATTGCTTCTGTTTTCTTTTCTGAAGAAACAGTTCAACTAAAAAATAAACACCAAACAATATATAAAACAAACCACCACTTATAAAAGCCCATGCCTCTTTGCTCATGAAAAAAGTGGAATAAAAAACCAGCGCTGTATGAGCGGTAAATATGTAAAACAGGTATTTCAGGCTTTTGCGCATTTGCTTCACCTGCGCATCATTAAAAGTTGTGTCCTTCAGATATCGTTGCCCCATTAACCCGATAATATTTACCGGAGAAAAAGCAGAAATACCCAAAACCGCCACCAAAATCAATTCAATCAACCCGGGTTTCAGTTTGAAGAAAATGTCGTTGTTGAGTAAAATTGAAACTGCGCCCAGGGCAACAAGTAAAACGGTATCAAATAAAATAAATTTATCAAATCGTTTTTCCTTCAGGGCCACCCACACCATTTCGAGTAAACCAATACCAACTGCAACAAACAACCCGGTTCTGGTTCCCCAGATTTCATCGGCTGCAATAAAAACGAAAAGCGGGATAAAACCGGGCAATAATTTTTTCAGCAGTTCAGTTCTGCTCATTTTGAAATTTGATAGTTCAGTGTAAAAGACAAATGGGTTTTACTTTGATTCTTTTGCAAATTCTATTTGTAAATTTTATACACTTCAACCTGCATCAGTAAAGTTGTAAAACCAGGCACCGGCGGGTTTCCATTGGTATTTCCGTTTTGGCCGTATGCCAGTTGCGAGTTAATAATCAAATTGGCCACTGTTCCTTTTTGCATATAAGTTACTGCTTCATCCAAACCTGCAATTACAGTTCCTGAACCAACTGTAAATTCCATAGGTTCATATCGGTAACCTTCGGTATAACCATTTGTTTCATCTATTAAAGTGCTGTCAATTAACCATGTGGCATAAAAAATCTGGATTTTATTGCCGCGGGCAATAGTATCGCCGGTACCTTTTTTTTCTTCTATGTAATACAAACCCGAGGGCAACGGTTCAACATCGGGATAGGTAGCATGCATGTATGCATCAAGGGTTTCGAGTTCTTTTTTTCTGAGTTTTTCCAAACTGTTGTCATCGCCACATGCAAGAAAACCGAAAAAAAATGCAGTAAAAATCAGGGAAGTAAAAACATGTTTTGTTGTTCTGTTCAATATCGTCATTTTAATTTATTTTGATGGCTTAATATCTTTCATAATTATAACAAAAACCAATGTCTGAAAAGGTTCTATAAATCCGTTTCCTGTGCTTCCGTACGCAAAATCAGAAGGTATGATTAACTGCACACGGGCATTTTTATTGATTACTTTCATTCCATCGTCCCAACCCTTTATTAGTGGCGGGTTGCCGAGAACAAAAGTATAGGTGCTGTCAATTTTATTATGCAAGTATGATGCATCAAACAAACTTCCATTGATAAAATACCCGGCGTAGCCAACCGTTAACGTATCTCCGTTTTTCGGATATGCACCCGTTCCCTTTGTCATAGTAACGTAATACACGCCCAATTGGGTGGTATCCACATCATTTCCCTTCGAAATAATATTATCGAGGTATTGTTTCAATTTCATTTGTTCTTCGCCACGTGTAGGCGCTTCAGTGCCGTCAATTTTTAAACACGAATAAGTAATTGCAGAGAGAACAATTGCGGCGATAAAATATGCTATAAATCGTTTCATAATTAATTTTAAATTATTGTTTCCAATAATTGATGCTGATATAGTGGCAGAAGTTGCGTGAACTTTTCAATTGTTTGTTCCAATGTAACATTTGTTTCTCCGCCGGCAGCATTTAAATGCCCTCCGCCGTTGAAATGATCGCGCGAGAAATGGTTTACCGGAAAGTTGCCTTTCGAACGAAACGAAGCTTTTATAACTCCGTCCTTTTCAATAAATATTGCACTAAACACAATGTTTTCAATAGATAACGGGAAGTTCACAAAACCTTCAGTATCGCCTGTTTTAAAATTAAAATCATCAAGTTCTTTCTTTGAAATTGAAATATACGCTGTTCGCAATTCGGGAAAAACAACCATTTTTTTACTTAAACAATATCCAAGCAACTGCATACGGCTTACCGAAAAATTATGATACACCCCCGACTGGATTTTTTGGGTGTCAATTCCGAACTTCATTAATTCTGATACAACTTTAAAAGTATTTGGGTCGGAAGTGTTGTGGCTGAACGAGCCGGTGTCGGTTAAAATGCCAGTATATAGAGCTTCTGCGGCGTTTAGGGTAATATATTTTTTCATTCCGATTTTACAAACTACGTCATAAATAAGTTCAGCGCTTGAACTGTAATGTGTTTCCGAAATCATAAAATCGCAAAAATTCACAGGGTAAGGATGATGATCGATAAGTATTTTGGGTTTATTGTAATTCAACAATAATTTCTCCATTTTACCTGCCCTTCCGGCTTCGTTAAAATCAACACAAATCAATAAATCCGATTTACCCAGAATTTCTTTTCCCAGTTTGTTATTTCTGCTGAAAACCGAAATTTCAGTTTTCGCCGAAAACCATTTCAGAAAATCGGGATAATCGGTTGGCGAAACAATTTGTGTTGTATGGCCAAAACCATCCAAAACTTCAGCCAATCCAATAGCCGAACCAATGGCATCTCCGTCAGGATGCTCGTGTGGTACAATTACAATGTTTAATTTATCATTGTAAAGCAATTGTTTTATAGCTGTAATAATCTGTATGCCAGTGTTTTTCAAAATATTCAAAAATTTGAATTGGCAAATATACTAAAACTGTTCAGGGTGCAACGTCAAAATATTTCAATTTTTAATATTATTGCAGAATAATAACATTTATTAAAATTTAAAAAATGGCAGGAAAAATCACATTTACAATGATAAAACCATCGGCCTTTAAAAGCAATTACACCGGTGGCATTTTGAAAATGATAAACGATGCAGGATTTGCGATAAAAGCAATGAAAGTAACCCGTTTAAGCAAAGAACAAGCCGGGGCATTTTATGCGGTTCACGAGGGAAAACCGTTTTATGAATCGCTGGTTGAATTTATGAGTTCGGGGCCCATTGTTGCTGCCATGCTCGAAAAAGAAAATGCAGTTGAAGACTTCAGAACTTTGATTGGGGCTACAAACCCGGCAAATGCCGCCGAAGGTACCATCCGTAAATTATATGCTGTCAGTTTACAGGAAAATGCAGTTCACGGCTCCGACAGCGATGAAAATGCGATTATTGAATGCGATTTCTTCTTTTCGAAACTGGAAAGGGTTTAGAGTTCAGAGTTTAGAGTTTAAAGTATTATAAATCAGGCTGTCAGTGAAGAACTGGCAGCTTTTTATTTGAAAATAATCTTTTCAACAAGTTCTTCGCCTGCCCTTTCATTCAGTTTTCTGCGAATATCCTCACGCATCATAAAAAGTTCGTTTTTAACCACGGACGAAGTAATTTCAACAAAAAGAATTTTGCTTTTCAGAGAAACACTTTTGGTGTAATGTGAAATTGTTTTTCCCAATAATTCTTCCCACGACTGGATCACATCAACTTCTTTCAGCCTTTTTTCGATGTTTGTGCCTTTTACAAAATCGCGTAAAACTTCGCTTAACGATTGTGTGTTGCTTCTTCTCATTGCAAAATTTCAACTTTCCCTGAATCAACCGTAAAGATACGAAAATGGGTTTCCATTTTCCGGAGTATCGAATCGAGATGTTCGCGATTGGTGTCGGTTATAAAAATCTGGCCAAACTGTTCGCCGGCTACTACCTTCACAATTTGCTCAACTCTGAATTGATCGAGTTTATCAAAAATATCGTCGAGTAACAATATCGGTTTCAATCCCGAAATCTCTTTTACAAAATCGAATTGGGCCAATTTCAGCGAAATAACATAGGTTTTCATTTGTCCCTGCGAACCCAGTTTTCTGATTGGGTAATCGCCGAGATAAAAAACAAGGTCGTCTTTATGAATTCCATGTGTGGTGAATTGCAGGGCACGGTCTTTTGCAACCGATTCTTTTAAAAGTGTTTCCAGGTTATTTGCATAAAGCGAAGATTCATGCACCAAACTCACTTTTTCGTTATCCTGCGATATAAATGAATAGTACTGTTGAAAAACGGGTATCAGTTTTTCAACAAATTCACTTCTTTGGGTATGAATCCGGCTGCCATATTCAACCAGTTGTGCATCCCAAAGTTCAATTAAATCGGCATCGAAATAATGTCCGGTTGCAAATTGTCTTAATAAATTGTTGCGCTGCTGAAGAGCGCGGTTATACTTCAGTAAATCGTTGAGGTAATGCTGGTTGTATTGCGAAATAACGCCATCTATAAATTTGCGCCGCTCCTCGCTTCCACCAAGAATCAGGTTAACGTCTGACGGTGTAATCATTACCAACGGCAATAACCCGATGTGCTCCACCAGCTTTTTATAAACCTTTGAGTTACGTTTAAATTGCTTGCTGGCGCCTTTTTTAAACCCGCACGAAATGGTTTCAGTTGATTCAAGCCGCTGATAATTGCCATTGATCATGAAAAAGCTTTCTTCGTGATTGATATTAAGCAAATCGACAGGAGTGGAAAAACTTTTACAAAACGACAAATAATAAACTGCATCGAGAATATTGGTCTTTCCGGCGCCGTTTTTCCCGATAAGGCAGTTCAGTTTTGGGGAAAATTCAATTTGAACCTCCTTCAGATTTTTAAAATTAACGATTGAAATATTTTCAATTTGCATAATTCAGCACCTGAGTTTTACCTGCAAAACTAATTAAAAACAATTGATGATTCAGATACCGGTGAAAATTCACAAATAACAGCTACCTGTTCATTAATATTCAAAATAATAAGATGTTTGCCTGTACAGTTTTCAAAAAAAAACTATTTTTGCGGCACAATTTTGAATTCTATAAAAATGGCAAAAAAGAATACGAAGCAAGAAGACAATTTACAGGAATTGGAAAGTGCGTTAACAAGAACAGAACAGTTTATTGAAGATCACCAAAAACAAATTAGTTATGTAGTTGGTGCAATTGTGGTTTTAGTGGCTGCTTTTCTTGCAATCAACAGGTTTTACCTTCAACCTAAAGAAAATGAAGCTTTATCGCAAATGTTCATGGCCGAAAATTATTTCGAGAAAGACTCATTTAACCTTGCCATCAACGGCGATGGTAACTATTTGGGATTCCTTGATATTATTGACGATTACGGATTTACCAAGTCGGCTAACCGTTCAAAATACTATACCGGCATTTCATATTTGCACATGGGGCAGTACGAGGAAGCCATTGATTATCTGAATAAATTTAAAACCAAAGATTTACTTTTAGCCCCCGTTAAAGCGGGCGCAATTGGCGATGCAATGCTTGAACTGGGTGACTCTGAAGGTGCACTAAAACAATATAAAAAGGCTTATTCGGCAACTGACAATGAATTAACCACACCTGTTTATAAAATGAAGGCAGCCCGTTTATTGGAGTCTATGAACAAGTTGGAAGAGGCGCTTAAATTGTATGAAGAAATTAAAAAAGATTTTCCCGAATCGGCAGAAGGTACAACAGTTGACCGTTACATATCACGTGTAAAAGTTAAAATGAGTTAGTAAAATCGAAATAGGTTTTGAAATATACCCCTCCGGCAAGAGGGGTTTTTTATTTATAAATATGGCAACAAAAGATCTTTCGCAATACGATATTAATTCAGTGCCATCTGCCGCTGAAATGAGGTTTGGAATTGTAACAGCCGAATGGAATCCTGAAATTACGATGGCGCTTACTGAAGGCGCGGTAAGTACGCTAAAAAAGCATGGCGCCAACAGCGATAACATTGTATTGAAATTTGTGCCAGGAAGTTTTGAATTACCGCTTGGAGCGCAGTTTTTGGCCGAATATGACAATGTTGATGCTGTAATTGTACTTGGATGTGTTATACAGGGTGAAACCCGCCATTTCGACTACATTTGCGAAGGGGTTACACAGGGAATAAAAGACCTGAACCTGAAGTATAACAAACCATTTATATTTGGAGTGTTAACCACTGGTAATCAACAACAGGCTCTCGATCGCGCCGGTGGTAAACATGGCAATAAAGGAGATGAAGCAGCCGTAACCGCAATAAAAATGGTACACCTGAAAAATTCATTTCACTAACTTTAAATCACCCGGTTATGATGAAAAAAAGGCCTGCATATAAATGCAAGCCTCTGATGTTAACCAAACTAAACTATCAAGTAAACCATTTTTTATCTTGGTCCGCCCCCACCCTGTCGTGCAGCACGTCTTTCTTCGAGGTACTTTTCGTATTTAACATACTGGTCGGCGGTCAAAATCTTTTTCATTTCCTTGTTCTGGTCATCGCGGATTTTTGTCATTTTAGCGCGCATTTCTTCGCTTGGGCCACCTCCGCCTTGCATTCCTTCGCGTAATTTAGCCATTTCCTTACCCGATTTCAGGCTTAAGTCGTACACTTTTTTCTCCTGATCTTTGTTAAGCCCGCATTTTTCCTTTATTTGATCGGTCTGGCGTTTTGCCATTTCTTCGGGAGTGGCGCTTTGCCAGTTTTGAGCCTTAGTTACCATTGCTATCAACAGTGCGGCAATCATAAGAAATCCAATTTTTTTCATTTGATGTAATTTTAAATTAAACGATTCATTTTTTTACAAGAGCCTTTTTGACTTTGGAAATATTAAATGGTTTAACGAAACACAAGAATTTTGGAATTTACTTTTTAAATTTTAAAAGCCAGGTTTTAACCAACAATTTCATTGGTTTTCCAATCGTTCAACTTTAATTTTTGGAGGGCATAAAATGCCTTTACTTCAAAATGTTCTATTTGCAAAACCTGAAATCTTTCATAAATGCGGGCAGCAATGATAAGTATTTACGTAAGAAACCCTGATCCATGTACCATATTCAAACCACCTGACCGGTTTATGTGATAAAAATATTTCTGCATACTTTGAATCAATGTCGTTATGATTGGTAGAATAATTATTTTTTTCAGCAACTTTTATTATTACATATTGCCAGGGTTGTATATCAATTTCATTTTTGTTCCAGATTTGAAATCTTCGTTTCAACTCTGCTTCAGAAGAATAAAAGAAAAAACAGAGTATGATTATGTTTGTTATTTTCTTCATCGAAATAACAAAGGACCACATTTTATTTCAATCCTGATTTAAATGTTTTCAATATCTTTATTTTTTCTTTGGAGTCTGCACTCCCCTTTGTTTTGCCATTTCCTCCAACCGTTTTTGAAAATTTGATTTTACAACGGGTTTCTTTTTATTAGCCTGTAACTGTAACCTGATTTTATCCTCGTCAACAAAATACCGAATTATATAAGTTTGTCCGATTGTAATAACATTGGCCAGAAAATAATAGTAACTCAGACCTGCCGAATAACTGTTGAGTATAAACAAAAACATAACCGGCATCAGGTACATCATTGTTTTCATACCTGGCATCGCCTGGCTGCTCATTGCCTGCTGGTTCATGCTGGTTGAAATAATGGTTGTAATTGTCATCAGCAAACAGAATAAACTAACATGATCGCCATAAAATGGTATGGTAAACGGTAGTTTTAAAATTGAATCATAAGTTGACAAATCAGTTGCCCAAAGGAAACTCTCCTGGCGCAATTCAATAGATGTTGGAAAGAAAAAGAACATGGCAATTAAAATGGGGAACTGAAGCAACATAGGTAAACAACCTCCCATTGGATTTACTCCTGCCTTTTTATATAAGGCCATTGTTGCCTGTTGCTTTTCCATTATTTTGTCAGGGCCGTACTTAGCGCTTAATTCGTCGATCTCGGGTTTTAAAGCCCGCATTTTTGCCTGCGATAGATAAGATTTATAGGTAAACGGAAATAAAATAGTT
>JBBIVS010000042.1:0-12975 GCA_037439605.1 Draconibacterium sp.
AAATATTACAACAAATCGCTTGAAGCGTTGGTACTCAACTCTGATAAAAAAGAGTTTTACCGCGAAACACCCTACGGTTATATGCAAAAAATTGCCCCGATTTACAAGGACCCCGATTTTACATACGGTATGGCACATTTTCTGGCTTCACAAAAAAACCTGTTTGGTTATCATGTTGATACCTTTGTTTTTAACGTGGGCATAATTTGGCTGATGAGTGCATTTTTATACATTGCCCTTTATTACAACTGGCTGAGAAAATTGTTGGGAATATCGGTTCAGTTTAAAAACATAAAAAGTTTCTTCGAGAATGGGAAACATAAAAATTAAACATTTCGCAATCGAAAACCGCATTGAAGAACTGACTTCACTCGCGGAACAGATTGATAACCTGGCTGAAAAATGGGAGATATCGCCTGCAATGGCTATGAATATCAACCTGGTGCTTGAAGAGGCGGTTTCAAACGTTATTTTTTATGGTTTTTCTGATGCCGGCAAACACGAAATAAGGATTTCAATATCGCTTGAAAATAAACTCCTCACCATAAAAATAACAGACGATGGTATTCCGTTCAATCCTTTGGCGCAGCAACAACCCGATATTGATTTACCTGCAGAGGAAAGGCCTGTTGGCGGGCTTGGAATATATCTTATATCGCAGATGATGGATGAAATGCATTATGCAAGGCAAAAAGATCAAAACATTTTAACATTAAGAAAAAGCATATAATATGAATGTTAAGAAAGAAAAAATTGGAAATTTTTCTGTACTGAAAATCAAGGGAAGAGTTGACACGGTGAACTCTTCGGCATTAGAAGGAGAGGTAAACCAGGTGTTTGACAGCGGGGAGAAGAATTTGATTTTCGATTGCAGCCACATGGATTACATCAGCAGTTCAGGGTTAAGGGTATTTCTGGTTACCCAAAAAAAAGTAACTCCCATCAATGGAAAACTTTACCTGTGCAATATGCAACCCGCTATTCGTGAAATTTTCAGGATATCAGGTTTTTCGAATTTATTCCGGATTTTCGATACACAGGAAGAAGCTTTACAAAACCAGTAAATTAAATTCTGATATTAATAAACAGCTATGCAGGCATCAATTGCTCCATTTTTGTTTAGCCTTTTGCTATTGCAACGTTTAATCAGTTTTTCGAAAGTAAACAACAATCAGCAATGGGTAAAATGGTTCAGCTATACCCGTTATTTTTCCATATTTCTGTTTTTTGGCGGTTTTCTGCTTTCGAACCAGGAATCCACCCGATGGATATGGCACATTTTTCTGATTTCACTCCTTCTTTTTGCTTTTCAACAAAAAGAAATGCACCCGTTGCGAATGTTTTTACTGGCCTTTGCGCCTTATGCCGCGGTGTCAGTTATTAACGATTTAACTGAATTAATTTTAAAAGAATTTTATAACCGCTGGAACAATTACTTTGAAACTGCCGCTATGCTGTCGGTTATCTGGCTGGTGGCCATACTTTTTAGCCAGAACAGACAGAATAAGGCGGCGGAAAAAGAACGGATAAAAAGACAAAAAGAAGATGAGATTAACAGGGCAATTGCCCTCAGAAAAGTTGAACTCGAAGGCCTGGTAGCCGAACGCACTGCAGAACTTACGCAGCAGAAAGAGGAATTGGAACATACGCTTGAAGAACTCAAAGCTACTCAGGCTCAGTTAATTCAATCCGAAAAAATGGCCTCGTTAGGTGAACTTACCGCAGGTATTGCTCACGAAATTCAGAACCCGCTCAACTTCGTAAATAATTTTTCAGAAATAAGTAAAGAGCTGATTGGCGAAATGAATGATGAGCTTGCAGTTGGCAATTGGCAGTTGGCAAAAGAGATTGCAGGCGATATTGAACAAAACCTCGAAAAAATAAACCACCACGGTAAGCGCGCCGATGCCATTGTAAAAGGTATGTTGCAACACTCGCGCACTTCAACCGGGAAAAAAGAACCGACCGATATTAATGCCCTGGCCGATGAATATCTTCGGCTCTCCTATCATGGTCTGCGTGCCAAAGACAAATCGTTTAATGCAAATTTCAACACCGAATTTGATGAAAATCTTCCTAAAATAAATGTCATCCCTCAGGATATAGGCAGGGTTTTGCTCAACCTCATCAACAATGCTTTCTACGCAGTTAAAGACCCCAATAAGGCCTCCCCACCCCCCCAATGTGAATCCGGGACAGGCTCAGAAGAGGGGTTGAGGAACGACCAAATTGAACATCGGCCTACAGTTATAGTGAGAACTGCTTCTTCAAAGTCACCTTCAGGGGATTTGGGGGTAGAGATACGTGTTATTGACAATGGCCCCGGTATCCCTGCCCAAATCATCGATAAAATTTTCCAGCCTTTTTTCACCACAAAGCCTGCTGGCCAGGGAACTGGTTTAGGTTTGAGTTTGAGTTACGATATTGTTAAAGCACATGGAGGGGAATTAAAGGTTGAAAATAATCCGTCTGGAGGAGCCACTTTTACTATTTTTCTGCCTATTAATAAAAATTAATAATTCTGAAAATGAATATTTTAGTTGTTGACGACGAAAGAGATATACAAATATTGTTCGAACAACGGTTTCGAAAAGAAATCAAAGAAAATGTGATGAAATTTGAATTTGCATTTTCAGGGGAAGAAGCCTTATCCTTAATTGAAAAATACGCTCACGAAGCAGTTTTAATCCTTTCGGACATCAATATGCCGGGAATGAGCGGACTGGAACTGCTCGAAAGGATTAAACAAAAAATTCTTACTCCCCCGCCCGTGGTAATGATGATTACCGCTTATGGTGATTCTGAAAACTATAAACGGGCCATGGAACTGGGCGCCGACGATTTTCTTACCAAACCTGTTGATTTTACCGCATTGAAAGAAAAAATCAAAAATCTGGGGGTATAACCGCGAATTAATGAGTTTATTCTGCAACTCTCGAAACAAGAAAAAGTTTTTGTTAACTTTTACTGTTTCTTCATTTCATACATTCAAATGCCCAATCTATACTTTTAGTTTTAAACTTTTGTTGTACTTTATGGTTTAAATGCTTAACAAAACAGTAATGAAAGGAATTAAAACAATGATGATATTTCTTGCAATAGTAATCACAATTAACCTTGTGGTTAACCTTTATATTTTTTCACGAACCCGCGCCATTTTTCCCGAAGGAAATGCAGGCTGGTGGATTGCTGTCATACTGTTCTGGCTGGTAGCTTTTGCCTATGTAACCGGAAGGTTCGCCGAGCGCACCGGCCCCTTTATGTTGGCCGAACCCCTCATAAAAACTGGTTCTTACTGGCTGGGAGCAATGGTTTATCTTACCTTACTGTTTTTGCTGATTGACATTTTCAGGGGAATTAACGGACTGTTTCATATCACTGAATTTTTACGGTTTAACTGGATGAGCAACAAGGGTAAAACCGCTATTCTGCTGGTGTATTCAGTTACAGCAGTAATTCTGGTGGTTGGTTACCTGAATGCAAGGGTTCCAATTGTCAGGAACCAGGCTGTTCAATTGAACAAAATGGTTCCCGGTAGGAGCCAAAAAGTGGTATTGGTTTCCGATATTCACCTGGGAATGATGATTTCAAATGGCAAACTCAAAAAATTAGTAAACCTGGTAAACGAGCAAAATGCTGATTTGGTTTTGCTTGCAGGCGATATTTTTGACGAAGACCTTGGGCCGGTAATTCAAAATAACATGGGCGACTTGCTTAAAAATTTAAAGGCTAAACAGGGTGTTTATGCTATTCTCGGAAATCATGAGTTTTTCGGGAATGCAGATGCCGCGCAGAAATACCTCGAAAATCACAATATTACCGTTCTACGTGACAGTTCAGTTACGCTTGCAAACGGAACCACCATCATTGGACGCGAGGATATTACAGGCCAGAGAATGAATGGAAAACCCCGGAAATCAATTGAAAAGCTGCTCGCCGGTGCAGATACTGAAAAACTGGTTTTCATGCTCGACCACCAACCCTATAAGCTTGCTGAAGTTGCCTCACACAACATCGATTTACAGGTTTCGGGGCACACGCATCACGGACAGATGTGGCCGTTTAATTATATCACAAAAGCTGTTTACGAAATCAGCCGGGGTTACGGTAAAATCAACAACACCCATTTTTATGTTTCATCGGGTTATGGAACCTGGGGCCCTCCCATTCGAACCAACAGCCGTTCAGAAATTATTGTGCTTGAAATTACGGGAAAATAATAAGTAAAAATGTAAAGAATGAAAACCGCATTCTGAAAACACAATTAACAATCGCACCCCTTTCTGCTTTCTCCGCCATATTCAAACTGAATGGTAACATGTTCAATTTCAAATTCATCGTGCAGTATTTGACGAACCTGTTCAAACATGGCTGTAGTTTGCGAAACCTGTAAATCCTGTTCAAGAAACAGATGACATTCAAAATGCAGAAGTTTGTCGGTTAAATTCCAAACATGTACATGATGGATATTTTTTAACCCTTCAACCTGTTGCAAACGTTTTTCAATTTTAACTATATCAATTTCGGCCGGCGTCATTTGCATTAAAATGGATACCGATTCTTTCAGCAATTTCCAGGTATGAATGAGCAGATACAACCCGATGATAATGGTTACAACCGCATCCACCCAAACGATATTGAAAAACCAGATTAATACCGCCCCTGCAATTACAGCCAGCGAGGTTAACGCATCGCCAAGCAAATGAAGGTAAGCCGCTTTAATATTGAGATTTTTGTTTTTCTCGCGCTCGAGGATTAATACCGATATGCCATTGGCAACCAAACCCAACAACCCAAGCCAGAACATCCATTTGGCATCAACCGGCTGCGGATTTATCAGGCGTTCAATGGCTTCAAAAATCAGGTACACCGAAATGGCAAACAGTACAGTTGAATTAATAAAAGCAGCCAGAATTTCGGCACGTTTATAGCCAAATGTCGATTTCAAGGTTGACGGTTTTCGGCTTAACACCTGCGCAAACCACGCCAGCATTACCGAAACCGAGTCACTCAGATTATGAATGGCATCGGAAATAAGCGCCAGGCTACCCGAAATAATTCCGCCAATTATCTGGGCAAACGTAATAATCAGGTTTAAAAAAACGGTAAAAATCAGTTTAGGCAATGAAACCTGTTTTGTATTGTGGTTATGTGACATTATTTTTTAATTCTAAAACATTGTTTACTATCTTTGGTTTAAATGTGAAAAAAGTTATTCGATTAACCAAAAATAGTTCGAAATATGAAAAATTATTTTTTGACTTTGCTTATTACAATAAGTTTTGTTAGCGTTACTCAAGCCCAGTCGATACTCAATTACGAAATAAAATCGGCTATAGATTTTTACCAGTACAATAAATTGCAAAAAGCCGATTTGAATAAACTAACCGAAAGCGATATAATGGGTTCACCGTATTTAAACAGCAATTTTATAAACGGTTCGGTTTTCACTGTGCAAAAACAGCAGTTTGTTGATATTCCGCTGCGTTACAACATTTTTAATGACGATCTTGAATATAAAACCACTGACAACCAAATACTGGCGCTGGCAACCCCTGAAATTTTGGAAAAGGCAGTATTTGGAACAACACAACTGGTATATTTATCTTACATTCAGTCAAATAAAACTAATAAAGGATACTTTGTAATGCTCGAAGAAGGCAAAGCATCGTTGTATGCTAAACCTGTGGTTGATTTCAAAGACAAGGTTGAACCCGGCCCATACCGGGATCCCGAACCTGCCAAATTTGTCAGAAAAGCAGATGAGTATTTTATTAAAACTGGAAATGAACCGGCAGTTTCAGTAAGTACAAAAAAAGATTTGATTGCTGCATTCCGCGATAACCAGGATAAAATCGAAAGTTTTATCAGCAAGAATAAAATCAAAACCAATAAATCTGATGATTTAAAAGAAGTGATGAAATATTATAATTCGTTATGAGAATTTTCCGTTCCATACCAAATTCCGTTTAACTTTTCTTGATGGGGTTCACTTAAAATTATTTGGATTAACGAGTGAATATTAAATTGTTCTGATTTAAATATCGAATGAGGAATCTGATAATAAGGGAATAAGGTAAAAATCAAACATTTAATTATTCAACTAAGGTTAAGAAATTGAATATAAGGTTTTTATATTTTCAAAAAACCTTATTTTTCTCGAAAAAACCTTAGTAGAAAGGATAAGAGGATAAAACCAACCTTACTACCTTATTTAATGAATATCAACATCCGCAAAAACCTGAATAATTTTTGCAACACGTGCAACATTGAAATTTACCTTTCGTCATTCATTCAGAAACAAAAAATAAAGGTTGAAAACACTTTACGAAAATATACATCAGGAGATTATTGACCAGTGCAAAGAAGGCAGCCAAAAAGCGCAGTTTCAGTTGTACAAATTGTATTACAGGCCGATGTTCAGCATTTGCATGAGGTTAATAAACAACGCTGCCGAAGCCGAAGATGTGATGCAGGAGGCCTTTTTAAATGCCTTCACAAAAATTGACACTTACAAGGGAGAAGTAAGTTTTGGGGCATGGCTGAAAAGAATTGTGATAAACCGTTCATTGGATTATTTAAAAAAACGAAAAGTGAAGTTCGAGGAGATAAACGAGAAAACAAACCAGTTGCCCGATTATCAAATGGAAATTAAAGAGGTAAATATGGATGTGATTAAAGATGCCATTCAGAAATTACCCGATGGTTACCGCGTGGTTTTAAGCCTGTTTCTGATTGAAGGATACGACCACGAAGAAATCAGCGAAATTCTGGGAATCAGCAATTCGAACTCGCGAACCCAGTATTTAAGGGCAAAAAACAAATTGAGAGAGTTACTAAAAGACAGGGAAGTTTATTCATACAATTAAAAAAGATGAAAACAAAAGATAACATAGAAGAAATTATTCTGAATAACCTGAAGAAGTTGAACGACATGGAACCCATGGACGGTCATTTCGAAAGGTTTCAGGCAAAGCTGGATGCAAAACACAAAACCAAAAGGATAACATTTAATATGGTGTGGAAAGTTGCAGCGGCAGTGGTTTTTGTTTTACTGGCTGTAAATCAGGGCCGGATTTATTTTATGCCCGAAAAACAAAACCTGGCCGAAAACAATTCAGGTTTTACGCTTGCTTCCGTTTCACCGGAATACAGGGAAGTGGAGTTTTATTTTACCAACGCAATCAGCGACGGTTTAAAACAATGGAATACATTAAAAGATGATGGATTTATTTCGGAAACAGAACAGGAAACGATGAAAACAGAAATGGCCGAATTTGAAGAAAGGTTTAAAACACTTCAAACCGACCTGGCTGCAAATCCGAACGACGAACGGGTGATTAACGCGATGCTCGAATATTACCAGGCAAAACTCGATATTATAAACATGATAGTGAACAAGTTACAGGAAGTTAAACAACATAAAAATAAAAACCATGAAAACAACATTTAAGATTACAGCATTACTGGTTCTGGTCATCATTTTAGGAGCCGGAAGAACCACTCTTGCAGTGGAGAAAACAAAAAAATATAACCAGTCGTGGCCCGCCAGCGGCATTGAAACACTTGATATTTCGAACAGGTTTGGAGAGGTTAAATTCAGAAACGACGGCGGCAGCGAAATCACCGTCGATGTACTCGTAACCGTTGAAGCAACAAGCGAAAGCAAGGCTAACGAACTGCTAAACAAAATCGATGTGCAGTTCAGCAAGATTGGAAACGTTGCAAAGGCGGTAACATCGATTGAAAACAATTTTAACAGTCAGCGCAGGTTTAGTATCGATTACACGGTAAATGTCCCGTTGGAGAAAAACCTCCGGGTGTCGAACAAATACGGTAATGTGGTTGTGAACAGACTTACCGGAACCGGCGAATTTGATGTTCAGTACGGAAACATAACAGCAGTTAGTTTAAAAGGGGCAAGCACCAGGCTGAAACTGGCTTACGGAAAGGGCAATATAAATGAAACCGGAAATTTGGAAACCGATATCAGTTATTCGAACATAACTTTTGGAGAAACAGGAGACCTGCAGTTAAACTCGAAATATTCGACAATTGATTTGGATAAGGCAAAAAATATTCAAACCGAATCGAGATACGATAAACTGAATTTTGGCGAAACAACATCGGTGAAAGCCGACACCAAATACAGCCAGATCAGAATTTCAAGCCTGGCTAAAAGTTTACTGATTACATCGGGCTATGGCGGTGTTAAAGTCGATAGAATTGCCCCCGATTTTGATTCAGTTAACATTACCAACTCCTACGGACAAATCTCACTCGGATTAGGCGGTTTGAGTTACACTGTGGATGCCCGTTGCGATTACTGCGGAATTATATATCCGCAGGAACGGTATAAAGGAAACCGGATGAAAGAGAACACTTCCATTCAACTTCAGGGAAAGGTAGGTAATGCCGGCGGAGGAAATGTGGTTGTAAAAAGCCGGTACGGGGAGATAAAGTTGGGGGAATAATGCAGGAATGCTTGAATGCCTGAATGGTTAATTATCCGTTCTTAAAGCAAAACCGGAAATTATGCAGAAAGTTTTTAATGAAAGAGTTGCTGTCAGTTTAGCCAGCAACTCTTTTTTTATCATGAATCAGGCAATTTTGTGTTTCTTAAGATGCCAGAGGCATCGCATGTTTATAGAAAGTTTGCCCGTGCAATATTACGATCCCCGCGGGGTCGAATAACATTTACTATTCGTTTTTCAAGGTTGAGTAAAAACCCAGTTTATACAAATCGAACAGAAAAAGGCTGGGTTTGCCGCCAGTTAAATTGCGTTCGATAAAACGATGAAACAAAGCATAAAAAAATCGTAAAAACACAGGTGATGAAATTTTGATTATTGACTGATACCGGTTTAAAAAATGAACCTGTTGCGCAAAAACTTCATCTCCGGGTAAAATCTGAATCGCGATTTGATACAGGCTTTTCAGCGCTGTTTTGGTTTTTTCCATAAAAACATCAGAATCTTCCAGCCCGGTATGTTCAACCGGATTATCGATATGAATAATTTCAATCCCGCTCCGGAACAAATCGTACCCCAGTAAGGTGTCTTCGTGGCCATAAGTTTTAACATCTTCCCTGAAATGCACTTTTTCAAAAACCGATTTCTCAATCATAAAATTATTTGAAGTGATGATAAAACCCTTCTTGCTGTTCCTGGTCTCAGCCGGAATTGCTTCGCGGTTGCTTCCGTAAAACCAGCGGAGGTATTTCCTGTGTTCGGCTGGTTTTTCGGGTTTGTACGCTGTTCCGCCACAAATTACATGATTGGGTTTTACATATTCAAAAAAGTTTTCGAGGTAATCTTCACTCACCGGCATCGAATCGGCATCGATAAAAAGCAGGTATTTGAACTTCGACTCCATTCCCATTTTATTTCTAATGGCCGACCTGCCCAGGTTTTGCTCAAGCTCAATGTAAATTACCCCTGGAAGACCGGCAATTTTACGGTTTTGCAGTTTTACCTTTTCTTCCGATCCATCGTCGTAAACCCTGATTTCATATACAATTTGAATATCATCAGCCCATTCAGCGAGTTGCGAAACCAAATCGCCAACTTCGTAATTGTAAACCGGAATATTAATTGAAAGCATTATTGTTGTTTTTAAATCGTTAAAATACGAATGATTTGCTCTATTTAAAAAGTCGCTGATCAAAGGAAAATTTTCGAATATCAATGATACTAATCTTTTTAAATTCCGGATGATTTGGATTAATAAGCAGATTGAAATCGCCCTCTGTAACTGAAGAAGGAATTTGTAAAACACAATACCTGTTTTCAAGAATGAATTTATCGCCAATAGACTGAGTTGTTTGAAGATGAGGAAATGAATTCCAATTTGGAGGCAATTCTGAAATACTGATTTTTTTCATTGAAATATCATCGGGAATAAAAATGGTAATCATTACATAATCATCCGGGATTGTCGAAATCGAGAAATGAACTGCAACCTCGGCCATTGCAAGCGATCTGTTTGCTGCAGTGTAAATCATTTCAATTCCTACCGAATTCCAGCGGGCGCCTTTTAAAGCCGCTCCAACACCGGATAAAGGAGTTGAAAACTTTTCCCTCGATAACCTGAAAACTTCCATTACGCGAGAATTCCATAATTTATCCTGGTAAGTTCGCCAATTACCATTTCTTTGCCGTAAGAGTCCCTTAACAAATCAATTGGTTTAATATTTCCCAATGCAAAATTTGGAGTGTTTAACCACGATTTAAACTTTGCCATATCGTCAAAAACATCTAACCCAACATTGGTAACCTCTGCCATTTCAATAATTTTTTCCGATTGAATAGGTTTAAACTTTTTTGGCGTTTGTTTGTATCTTTGAAGTGATTTGGTGGAAATATCCAAAAAAACAGACCAGTCTTTTTCACTGAATGGCGTATATGCCTGAATTCGGGCAAACAACGAATATGGAACTCCTTCCCTGATTATATGCACAATCATTAATTTGTTTTTCAAAAAATCAGAATAGGTAATTTCCGATTCAGAGGTCGCCAGATTTTTTGTTTTACCTGAATGTTTAATTATGTTTGAGATTTCTTCATCCAGTTTTTCCACTATATTTTCTTCGCTTGATTTCATCTTAAAAAATATTTTAACGACATTTGTCTTCAAATTTAAGACATATTTCTAACGTATCAAAATTTTATTTTATCAGGTTTTAATTAAAATTTTAATTTTGAACCGCAAATTCATCAAACCATGAGGCAACTTATTATATTTCTTTTGCTTTTTAATTCGGGCATTGCATCCGGTCAGGGTTTTAAAATAAGCCTTAAAATCGATTCGGGTGCAAACCAAAAGATAAAACTTGCCAATTATTATGTTGGCAATATTTACCTGAAAGATTCGCTGCAGCTCGACGGAAGCGGCGCGGGAGTTTTTAAGGCCGACACCTTACTGCCACAGGGGCTTTACAAAATTTATCTCGACGAGAAAAACCATTTCGATTTTTTATTGGGCGCCGATCAGGAGTTTTCCATTCAAAAGGAATCGTTTATCTCGTCGGATATTAAAATTAAGGGAGCAATTGAAACTGAAGAATTCGCAAAATATGCCGTTTTCCTGAGAGACCTTCAAAACAAGGGAGCAGAGATAAACAAAAAAATGGAAACTGCGACCCCCGAAGAAAAATCAGCTTTACAGGAAGAAATGGGAGAACTAACTTCAGAATTGCACAAATACTGGTTTAGAATTAAGGACGAATACCCAAACACATTTTTGTCGGCTTTTTTGTTGGCAAACTATGTTCCTCCACTCGATATTTCCACACTCCCGGCAGAGGTTCAGAAAAACGATTCATTGCTTCTGATTGAAAGATTTTATTTTCAGCAAAAACATTTTTGGGATTATTTTGATTATACCGACGAACGATTGCTTTATACTCCCCTTTTCAAACCAAAACTGGAAAACTGGTTTACCAAGGTTTTGGTTCAGAAATACGATTCGGTAATACCGGCTGTTTATCAATTTATTGAGGATGTCAGACCCAACAAGCGTATTTTCCAGTTTGCCACCTCCTGGTTTCTCAACGCCAGCATCAACAGCAACATAATGGGAATGGATGCACTTTTTGTTGATTTGGCGCGAACTTACTATTTAAGCGGACAGGCATTTTGGGCTTCTGAAGAATCTATGAAAAAAATCAGGGAAAATGTGATGTTTGCCGAACACAACCTGATTGGAATGACCGCCCCCGACCTGACACTTGAAAACATTGACGGAGAATTTGTAAACCTGCATAAAATAAAATCGAAAATTACAATTGTGCTGATTTTCGAACCCGATTGCTCACACTGCAAAGTATTTGTGCCACGTTTGCATAAAGAAGTTTACCAGCAGTACAAAGACAAGGGGCTGAAAGTTTACGCCATTTATTCGATGGATAAAAAAGAGGAATGGACTGAATTTTTAACCAAAAACAATTTGTACGACTGGATAAATGTGTGGGACGAAAACCACATTTCGCAATTCAAAATTTTGTTCGATGGCCGAAAAACACCCGTAGTTTACATATTAGACGAAAATAAAAAGATAATTGCCAAGGCATTGTCGGTTGAGCAAATCGGGGATTTGATGAAAAATATTTTAAACTGATTTCCGCTTTTTATCTGTCTTTGCAACCATTTCGGTGGCTGCGGCCAGCGCCAAATCAAATGACGGGAATATATTGTCTTTACCTACCATTTCGTGAATGCCCGACTTCTTCAAATCCTCGCAAACCGTATCGTTTACACCCGAAAGTACAATTTTTGTCCCCGAATCCTTCAGAATTTTCAAAGCTCCCTTAAAGTTGTGCAATCCGGTGGCGTCAACAAACGGAACATGACGCATTCGGATAATCATCAGTTTACTGTCGAAACCCACCGATTTCAGCACTTCGCAATACTCTTTTGCCGATGCAAAAAACAACGGGCCACTGATTTCGTAAATCCCAATTCCTTTGGCAACTTTCGAGTAATCTTCAATTACATCCGAGTCGATTCGGGCAGGTATTGATTTACCCATATCGGCCATCCTTTTCATAAACAGTAAGGCGGAAAGTACAACACCAACCTCGATTGCCACAGTTAAATCAACAAGAACCGTTAAAAAGAAAGTCGTAAGTAAAACGAGTATATCGAAAACTGAACCTTTTAAAATTGAACGGAAAGTTCGCCATTCGCTCATGTTGTAGGCAACGGTAATCAGTATTCCAGCCAAACTTGCCATAGGAATCAGCTTCACCCAGCGCCCAAAAAACAGCATGATTAAAAACAGGGTGATTGCATGAATAATTCCGGCAACAGGTGTGCGGCCACCGTTTTTAACGTTGGTGGCGGTTCGCGCAATGGCGCCAGTAGCCGGAATACCGCCAAAAAACGGAACAACCACGTTGGCAATCCCCTGCCCGATTAACTCCGTGTTCGAACGGTGATTTCCGCCAATCATCCCATCGGCCACCACTGCCGAAAG
>JBBIVS010000043.1:0-7716 GCA_037439605.1 Draconibacterium sp.
TTTGTTTGATACGCCGCCAACCCTTCCGGTTATTTCTGTTTCAACCGATTCCCTGAATTTATGGGATACACAAACCGGAATTTATGTTTTGGGCGATACTTATGAAAACAAAAATCCATATTACGGGGCCAATTTCTGGGAGGATTGGGAAAAACCTGCCAGTGTTGAAATGGCAGGAATTAAAGGCGAAAGGTTGTTTTCGTTAAATTGTGGAATAAAGATTTTTGGTGCGTGGAGCCGCGCCCGACCGCAGAAATCATTGGCGGTATTCTTCAGAAGTGTATATGGCGATCCGGTTTTGGAAAACGTTCAGCTTTTTAAATCGAAGCAAATTACCTCATTTAAATCGTTTGTACTTCGGAATGCAGGAAACGATTACGATTACACCCGTTTCAGGGATGGAATGATGACCAATTTGGTAAAGGATATGAATACAGATATTCAAGCTTTTGAACCCGTAATATTATATCTGAACGGACAATACTGGGGGCATATTAATTTACGCGAGAAGATAAATGAGGATTACCTTGCCAGCAATCATGGTGTTGATGCCGATAAGATTGATTTGCTCGAATATGAATCGACAGTGATTGAAGGAAGCAACGCTGACTATGTTGAGCTACTTGATTTTCTGAAAAGTAACAATTTGGCATCGGATGCCAGTTACGATTTTGTGGCTAAGCAGATTAACATCAGTAATTATATCGATTACATGTTGTCGGAAATATACTTTAATAACCGCGACTGGCCTGGGAATAATATAAAATTCTGGAAACCGCAAACCGAGGAGGGATTATGGCGATGGATAATGTTCGATACCGATTTCGGTTTTGGTATTTACAATGCCAACGATTTCTCGCTGAATACCATTCAGTTCGCACTTGAACCAAATGGACCAAGTTGGCCAAATCCGCCGTGGTCAACCTTTTTGTTCCGTAAGCTGGTTGAAAGCGCCCGTTTTAAACGAGCTTTTATCAACCGGTTTGCCGATTTGATGAACACAACGTTTACCGGTGGTTCGGTAGTTGGTAAAATTGACAGTATTGCAGCCATAATTCAGCCCGAAATTCAACGACATTACTACCGGTGGGGTACCCCAAGCCCGGGTGGATGGCAAAATTCAGTTCAGGTAATGAGAAACTTTGCACTGAACAGGGTTCAGAATGTACAAAATCATATCAACCAGCAATTTATAAGAGGAGGAATTTTTGAAGTTTCCATTTCAAATTTTCCGGCGGCGGCAGGAAGCATTAATCTTAATACCATCGAAGTTTCAGGTGAATCGTGGAGAGGAAAGTATTTTGAGAATATACCCATCACTTTAACTGCAAAGGCTGTAAGGGGTTACAAGTTCAGTAAATGGGAAATTAACGGAGCGCCGGTTTTGGAAAAGTCAATTGAAATTAACCTGAAAAAGGCAACCACAATAAAAGCAATTTACGAAGTAACGATTAACGACGGCAATTCGGTGGTTATCAACGAAATTAATTATAATTCAGCGGTTGAAAAAGATGCAGGCGACTGGGTTGAGTTATACAACTGGGGAAGGTCAGATCTCGATATTTCGGGCTGGATACTGAAAGATGATGATGACTCACATCAGTTTGTTTTCGCTGCAAATACAATTCTGAAGAGTAAGGCTTTTTTGGTAATTTGCCGGAATACCGCAAGTTTTAAGGCAATTCATCCATCGGTAACCAATTATACCGGGAATATGGATTTTGGTCTGGCGGGCGCCGGCGATGTTGTACGATTGTTCACAAATAAAGGTATTCTGGTTGATTCGGTTTCGTTTAAAAGCGAACGGCCCTGGCCTGCAGAACCTAATGGAAGCGGATCAACTCTTGAGCTCAGGCATTATTCACATAACAGTACAATTGCCGAATCGTGGAAAGCGTCAACCGAATTTTCAGGTACACCGGGAAGGGAAAACAGCGTTACCACAGGTACTTATTTTATTGATTCAGGTAATACAGAAAAACAATTGCAGATTTACCCCAATCCGTTTACAACTGAAACAAGAATTAAAATCGAAAATAATGGGTTCGAACCAATGAAAATTCAGATTTTTTCGATGGATGGAAGATTGGTAAAAAACGATATTTCACTGGATAACGAATATGTTTGGAAAGGCGATAATCAGGCCGGACAAATACTTCAACAGGGTATTTACATCTGCAAGGTTCAGGTTGAGGACAAAATATTTACTGGTAAAATAATTCTGGGCAAATAAATCATTGGTTCAAACTGAATGAAAAAAAACCGGGATATCATATTATTTGTAATCCCGGTATTTTATTTTAATCAAGCTATTTTTTTTGAAAGCTGCAATTTTATGAGATTGTAAGAATATTCCCTTCCTGTTTTACATTGTACTTTTTAAGGGCTGAGGTTGCAGGCCCGTTCAGAACGGCTCCATCTGTATTAAATTTCGAACCATGACAAGGGCAGGGAATATCTTTTGACGAAGAGTTGTAAGTTACAGTACAGTTGGAATGAGTGCAAAGTTTTGATAGTGCAAGATAAACAGTATCGGTGGATCTGATGATAATGATATCGCCTTTGTAAGCATAACCGCCAACCGTTTTTAAGGCCGCATAAGCGGGGTCGTTCAAATCAACTGTGTTTCCGCCGCCGGTATTATTATTGTTGTTATTGTTATCATCTTCCGAATCATCGGAGCATGAATTAAAAAGCACAGGCGCAGTAAGCAGTAAACTGCCGCCAATTGCAAAGTTTCTGAAAAATTTTCTTCTTTCCATATTAGTATTTATTAAAATTAAATGATCTTATTAAGTTGAATCCCAGGAATAAATGGCCTTCTGTCCAATCCCCGCCTTCGGGGTTCGTAATAATTCCCTGGTCGTACATTTGTTGTACATTCGAAATCATAATCTGAAACAAATGACCGGAAGTACCCAAATCAATACTTGCCGAAAACGGATTGCTGTAATCGATTTCATCTTCAAAACGGTGCAGATATTCAATATTGAAGGTCACCTTTTTTGCCAGTTTCACCGCACCGCCAAATGCCATGGTAAAAAACGAGTACGAATCGTTTTCTACTGGAATGTAGCCTGTGCCAATATAACCGGGAGATACCTGCACCGCGAAATTTTTAAAACTTTTGGCCAGGTGCAGCTTGATATCCCCCGAAGCTTTTTCTATGAAATCGGAATATGCATCGGGGATCACGTTTTTAATTGTAGGTAACGATCCTGCCACCGATGCTGTTAAAGTTAATGGCATTGTTGATGATTGTGTCAGAATACGGTATTTTATAAACGAATCGAAAGTTTTTATATAACTGCTTCGACCGATTCCCAGGTTTAAATCTTTTGTGATTCCATATTCAAAACCCAAACGCATAGATGCATAGTCCAAACCAAAAAAATCGTAAAACCCTCCGCTGATATCTCCAAACCGGTGCTGAATCAGCATTTGAAATTCGTTTTTAGCGGGCACATTGGCTGATTGTAAATTTATTAAACGCGTTCCCATAAAAACGCTTTTTAAAGGTTTTTCCACTTCCTGTGCCTTTGTTCCAAAAAATAACAGTATGGATAGAACAGACAAAGTAATTTTATTCATTATTCTGATATTTAGTATTTTATAAGTTTTAATATTTTTTGCCTATCATTTGTTCTCACATCAACATAATAAACCCCATTGATTAAATCATGAATATCAATTTCAATTTTGTTGTTGTTTTGTGTTGCTACCTTATATTTTAGTTTTCCAGTTATGTCGTAGATGGAAACCATAGTTTCAGCCGCTGTGATGTAATCATTTTCAATGAAAATCCTGTCAGTGGCAGGATTTGGGTACATTTTTAAGGTTAAATCCTGAATGGTTCTGCTCGAAGTGGTGTTGAAAATATCGGTAAAATTTGTGTTGTGCATAAACATCAGGATAGTGTCGCTTTTTACATTTAACAGTTCCAATCTCCATGCATGGTCAGTTGGTGGTTTATCATAACTTCCGTTTTTGTTGTGGTCGGCAAAAAAATCTATGAAATATGATTTGTCCTTTTCAATGCCGTAAATATCGGTCATAAAATCTGCAGAAATGATTGCCGCAAGCCTGCTCAGTTCTTTGCCGGTGGTTTTGTCAATAACTGCAAGTTTCAGAGTTTGCCCAACGTGTGGGTTCATACTTTTAAACTGAACCGTCAGTTTATTCTTCCATTCAATATTGGTAAAACTGGTATTGTGTGCAAAATCGAGCACACTGTTGCCTGAAATATTGTTTAATTCCAGTCTCCAGGCATGGTCAACGGGCGGAACATCATATTTCCCGTTTTTGTTGTGATCGGCATAGAAATTAACAAAGTAAGAATGATCTTTCTCGATCCCCGAAATTTGCATTGAAAAAGCATTTGTCACAATTTGCTTTTTTCTTTCCACCTCTTTGCCTGTATTTTTCTCAACCACTGCAAGCCAAAGCATTTGCCCGACATGGGGCGTCATTCCTGTAAAATTTATGGCAAGGTTAAATTTCCCATCGTTGTTTCCACCCGATTCCATAACCTCAATTTTTCCCTTCATTCCAAATGAAATGTGAGGGTTGCAATGATATTCGTATTTGCCTGCTGTTTTGAAAACATGTTTGAAAGTCCATCCAAATCCCAATGAATTTCCAAATGATTCGGGATTGGCAGGGAAAGCTAATTGTGTACCGTTAACATTGTGGTAGCCCTGTGTGTTTTTCCACTCAACCGTATCGCCGGCAGAGATTCGCAACTCGGCTGGTGTGTATTTGTAATCGGTCACAATTACCACATGCTTAACCTGGCCAAATGCAGTTGCCGAAACAAATAAAACCATTACAGATAAAAACAGTAATTGGGGAGCAACTCGAATTTTAAAAGTAAAAGATGTTTTCATAAACTTGAAATCTAAGATTAATTTTAATTAACAACAATAAATTATATAAAGAGTTTAAAATCTTAAAATAACACAAAAAAAACAGCGGTTCACTGTTTTTTTGTTTTTATTCCAAACGGAAAATAAAGTGGACAAAAGCTGATTAAACTCGTTAAAAGAAATACGACTGCAAAAATTATCAGTACAATTCCTAAAGTTCCTGTAATTTGTTTTGTGAAAAACAAATACGCAAATAGCATTGCAATTAACACTCTGACAATTCTGTCAATGGTTCCCATGTTTTTTTTCATAGCTGTAATATTAATTGTTAAAAACTCAAATTAGCGGTACTCTTCAGTGCCGTAACACTAAATCAACCAATTAAAAATAATTGTTATTTAGAATTAGTACAAATATAGGATGGGGCAACCTGCAAAATCGGTGACCAGTGTCACCACTCAGATAATTTTTATTTCGGTGCCAATTTGATTAATTTTTCCTTCGTACTCCAGTTTTTTCAATACCCGGCTAACCACTTCACGCGCTGAACCAAGATCATTTGCAATTTGGCGGTGCGATATTTTCATCGGGTTCTTGCCTGTCAGTTTCATTTTGGTTCTCAAATATTCCAAAGTGCGCTTATCCATTTTTTCGAAAAGCAACTGGTTTATCATGTTCAGTAAATCACTGTAGCGAATGTTGTATTGAAGGAAAAACAATGAATTCAGCTCGGGATATACCTTCATCCATCGAAAAACATTTTCGGATGACATTAACAAAACCTCCGATTTTTTTTCAGCGGTGGCATAAACTTTACTTGGTACATTTTTTAAACAGGCATCAAAAGTCATTATACAGCTTTCTCCTGGCTGAATGTAATACAACAGCAACTCTTTGTCTTCGTGACGGGTGAATACTTTTATCAGGCCCGATGCTACAATCGGAACAGCCTTTACATACTGTCCCTCGCGCATCACCTCAATATTTTCGGGTATCTCAACAAAGGTCGAATTTTCTATGATTTCATTGGCAACGGCTGAACTCAGGCCGGGAAATATGTTTTTTGTGTTCATTTTTCGGGAAACTAAAATGGTTAATCCGTTTTTTTCACCAATTTAATTTTTCTGAAAAGATTTTGCAACTTTTTTGATTTTAATTCTGAAAAAGAGTTTAGTTAGCGGTAAGAAATTGAATTGCAAATTCCCTACTTTTGTGCCATAAAAACAGCGATAGTGGTAAACATTAAAATTGAAGTTTTGTTTTGCATAATCGGTTATACATTTTAATTTAATAATCAACTATGGATAAATTTTCTTCAGTCGGGAATCAGGAGTTGGCAGCCATAGAGGATTTGTACCAAATCTACCTCGATAATCCCGGATCGGTTGACGAAAGCTGGCAGCAGTTTTTTGCCGGGTTCGAACTTGCCCGTACCAATTTTCAGCAAAAACCGGTTTCTGTTCATTCAGAAAAAATTGACAAGGAATTTGCAATTTTAAACCTGATTCACGGTTATCGTCAACGCGGCCATTTGTTTACAAAAACCAATCCGGTGCGCAGCCGACGGAAATATACGCCAACCCTCGATATCGAAAACTTCGGGCTTGAGAATAAAGATTTGGAGACTGTTTTTCAGGCTGGAAACGAAATTGGCATTGGCCGGGCAAAACTGAAGGACATTATTGAACACCTTGAGGCAACTTATTGCCGCTCGGTGGGAGTGGAGTACATGTACATGCGGCATCCCGAAGTCGTTCAATGGCTGAAACAAAAAATGGAAAGCACCCGGAACTCGCAGGAATTTTCGGATGAAAAACGACGTCATTTTTTCTATCATTTAAAACTGGCTGTTGGGTTCGAGAACTTTATCCACAAAAAATTTGTCGGTCAAAAACGATTTTCGCTCGAGGGCGCCGAATCGTTAATTCCCTCGCTCGATGCAGTTATTGAGAAGGGCGCTGAACTTGGAATCGAAGAGTTTGTGATTGGAATGGCGCACCGCGGACGTTTAAATGTGCTGGCCAATATTCTCGAAAAACCTTATGAAAATATTTTCAAGGAATATACCGGCAAGGAATATGAAGATGAAATATCACAGGGCGATGTAAAATATCATCTGGGTTACGAAAATGAAGTGGTTACCGATTTCGGTAAAAAGGTAAAACTGAAACTGGTACCCAATCCGTCGCACCTCGAAACTGTTGCCCCGATTGTTGAAGGCGTTGTTCGTTCGCAAATTGATTCGTTGTACAACAAGGATTTCGATAAGGCCGCAGCAATTATTATTCATGGCGATGCTGCAATTGCAACGCAGGGAGTGGTTTACGAAACAATTCAAATGTCGCAGCTCCCCGGTTATAAAACCGGTGGAACAATACATTTGGTTATCAATAACCAGGTTGGATTTACCACCAGTTACCTCGAAGCCCGCTCAAGCACTTATTGTACAGATGTTGCCAAGGTTACCCGTTCTCCTGTTTTTCATGTGAACGGCGATGATGTTGAAGCTATTATTTACACAGTGAAACTGGCCATGGAATTCAGGCAGAAATTTCATGCCGATGTGTTTATCGATATTCTTTGTTACCGGAAATATGGCCACAACGAGGGCGACGAACCACGGTTTACTCAGCCCATGTTGTATAAAATCATCGAAAAACACCCCAATCCGCGTGATATATATTCTGAAAAACTGGATGCTTTGGGTGTAATGTCGATGGAAGAATCGAAAAAGGAAGTGAAGCAATTCGACCAGTTTTTGGAAAGCAAATACGCAGAATCTGAAAAAATAGAAAAGGTTAAAATCCGCAAGTTTCTGATAAACGAATACAAACCTTTTAGCTTGCCTAAA
>JBBIVS010000043.1:7726-11869 GCA_037439605.1 Draconibacterium sp.
TTTTGAAATCAATGTAAAAACCGGTGTTTCAGTAAAAACATTAAATGAAATAGCTGATAAAATAAACTACCTGCCCAAGGATTTGTCATTCTTTAAAAAGGTTGACCGCATTATTTCCGACAGGAAAATGATGATGAAAGAAGGGCGTCTGGACTGGGCCATGGCAGAATTACTTGCGTACGGAACTCTGGTAAACGAAGGTCACCCGGTGCGGTTGAGCGGACAGGACAGCGAACGCGGAACTTTTGCTCACCGCCACGCAGCTTTTGTTGTTGAAGGCACCGACGAGAAATATTTTCCTTTGAAATATGTTTCCGAAAACCAGGCGCCATTTCATGTTTATAACTCATTGCTTTCAGAATACGCTGTTTTGGGTTTCGAATACGGTTACTCGCTGGCTCAGCCAAATGGGTTGACTATTTGGGAAGCGCAGTTTGGCGATTTTCATAACGTGGCCCAGGTCATCGTCGATCAGTACATTTCTTCAGCTTTCGAAAAGTGGGGTTTGATGAACGGAATCACATTGTTTTTACCGCACGGATTTGAAGGACAGGGGCCCGAACATTCCAGCGGACGCATCGAACGCTTCCTTGAACTTTCGGCCAATAACAATATGCAGGTTGTTGTACCTTCAACTCCGGCAAACATGTTTCATTTACTTCGCAGGCAGGTGAAAATGAATATGCGTTTACCATTGGTTGTTTTTACCCCAAAGAGTTTATTGCGCCATCCGATGGTGATTTCAAGAATCGAAGAATTCGAAAAAGGGAAATTTAAGGAAATTATCGACGACCCGCTTGCTTTGCCCGAATTGGTCGAAAGTGTGGTTTTTACTTCCGGAAGGTTGTACTATGATTTGGAAAAACACCAGGTAGAAAATGGAATTACTAACGTTGCAATTGTTCGTTTAGACCAAATCTATCCGATTCCGTATCAGCAAATCAATGAAATTCTGAAGAAATACAGGAACTCAACCCAATTGATTTGGGCGCAGGACGAACCTGAAAATATGGGCACCTGGCCATTTATCAACCGGAAACTTGCACATCTCGGTTTTAAAGTGGTTTCCAGAAAAGAAAGCGCCAGCCCCGCTGTGGGTTTGATGGAAAAGCACAAACAGGGTTTGGAAGAAATTCTCAACAACACTTTTGTGGTGAAAGAAACTGTTAAGTAGTAGCATCAAATAACAGATAGCAAATTTCAAATAATTTTCAATTATCAAAAATTTTATAGACAAACCTTAAGAATACTAAATGTTTGAAATTTAAAAAGATTGTTGTTTGGTTTTTATTTGTTTTTTGTTTTTTGAATTTTGATTTTTGAGTATTTATAGCTTTCGTAACAAAACGATTTATCAAAAAATTGCTAAAATGATTGTAGAAATAAAAGTTCCCAGTCCGGGAGAATCGATAACCGAGGTTGAAATAGGCCATTGGCTTGTTTCCGACGGTGATATCGTATCAAAAAACCAGGAAATAGCTGAAGTTGAATCAGATAAAGCAACACTTACCATCACAGCCGACGAAGGTGGAAAAATAAAAATAATTGCTGAAGAGGGAACAGCGGTTGCAGTTGGTTCGGTTGTTTGTACCATCGATACAAGTTTTGCGGGAGAAAAGGTAGAGGCAAAGACAGAGGCAAAGGCGGAGGAAAAAGCGGTAGAAGCCAGTGTAAAGAGTCAGAAACCGGAAGTCAGTCAGCAAAAAGAGAAGCCGGAATTAAAATCCGCCTCCGGTTTGGAAAAGGTAAAGATTACCGATGTGGCCAAAGAAATGATGAAGGAACTTGATCTTTCGGTTGAAGATGTAATTAACGGATTGAAACGGATTGGGAAAAAGGAAGTTGAAGCGGTTGCGAATTTGCCAAAAACTGTTTCTGCTCCTGTTATAATTGAACAAAAATCAGCAACACGCGAAATTGACAGAGAACGAATGTCGAGCTTGCGCCGCAAACTTAGTGAACGTTTGGTGGCAGTAAAAAACGAAACCGCCATGCTAACCACATTCAACGAAATCGACATGAGTTACATGATGGATTTACGCAGTAAACACCAGCAGAAATTCACCGAGAAACACGGGCTGAAACTGGGTTTCATGTCGTTCTTTACCAAAGCTGTGGCCATTGCCATGGATTTTCACCCGATGGTAAATGCCCAAATGGATGGCGATGAAATTGTTTCGCCGAAGTTTGTCGATGTTGGAATCGCAGTTTCAACACCCAAAGGACTGATGGTTCCGATTGTTCGCAACGCCGAAAGCAAATCGATTGCTCAAATCGAAATCGAAATTAAAGAATTGGCAGAAAAAGCCCGCAGTAAAAAAATATCAGTCGAAGAACTGACCGGCGGAACATTTACCATCACCAACGGCGGGGTTTTTGGTTCACTGCTTTCAACACCAATTATTAATCCTCCGCAATCGGCCATTCTGGGCATGCACAATATTGTCGATCGTCCGGTGGCAGTAAACGGACAGGTGGTTATCAGGCCAATGATGTATGTTGCACTTTCATACGATCATCGTGTAATCGACGGAAAAGATTCGGTTGGTTTCCTGGTAAAAGTAAAAGAGTTAATCGAAAATCCGGAGCGTATGTTAACCGGTGGTCAGGATGCTGGGAAATTGCTACTGGGAATCTAATTAGCTTTTTGATATGAATGTTCTGTACCTCAACGATATTGATTATTCAAAAGTCAAAAAGCAATTCGATAAAACGGTTAAGTTTCTTGAAAACAATGATTTTGATTCTGCCGAAATAAAGAAAATAACTGAAAGTGGTTATTACCGGGCCAAACTGGATTACGAAAACCGGCTGCTTTTTAAATTTGCCAGATACAATGGTGAAACCTATATCTTACTGCTGGAGGTAATTTACAATCATGCTTACGAAAAATCGAGGTTTTTGCGAGGTGCAAAAATCGATGAAAGTAAACTAAAAATACTGAAAAACGAAAGGCAGGTTACTGAACCTGAAATAGTTGAGATGAACTATGTAAACCATAAAACAAACAGGTTTCATTTGCTCAACAAGGTTATTTCTTTTGATAGTCTGCAACAAAATATTTTCACCCTCAATCTGCCGGTAATTATTGTTGGCTCTGCCGGAAGTGGTAAAACGGTACTTACTCTTGAAAAAATTAAACAACTGCACGGTAATGTATTGTATATTACCCTTTCACAATATCTTGTGGATAATTCATCAAGGCTGTATTATTCCGACCACTACATTAATGAAAAGCAGGATGTTGATTTTTTGAGTTTTAAAGAATACCTCGAAACTTTAAAAGTAATTACGGGCAAAGAGATTGATTTTAAAAGTTTTAATGCCTGGTTACAACCCCGGAAACAGTCCTTCGGAATTTCAGACGGATATAAACTGTTCGAAGAATTTAAAGGTGTTATTACAGGGATCGACATTACAAAACCTTTTCTGAGTAAAAATGAGTATTTGGAGTTGGGCGTCAAACAATCTATTTTTCTTAAAAATGAACGCGAAAAAGTTTACGAGATATTTACCAAATACCTCGAATTTTTAAAGGAGAATAACTATCAAGATATCAACATTATATCCTGTCAATGGCTCGAATTTAGCCACCCTAAATATGATTATATTGTTATTGATGAAGTACAAGATTTTACAAACATTCAGTTGTATGTTGTTCTTAAATCGCTGAAAACGCCCGGTAATTTTATTCTTTGCGGCGATTCGAATCAGATTGTACATCCCAATTTCTTCTCGTGGACAAATGTAAAAACCATGTTTTATAAACATGAAATTACAGGAAGCAGCATTAACGTACTGCGCACAAATTACAGGAACTCAACCGATGTTACAGCCATTGCCAATAAACTGCTTTTGATAAAAAATGCACGTTTTGGATCGATTGATAAGGAAAGCAATTTTCTGGTTGAGTCGCTGAAAGATAACAAAGGACAGGTAAATTTTTTCATCGATACGCCATCTCGTCGAAAAGAACTGAACGACAGCACAAAGCGCTCAACCAAATATGCTTTGCTGGTAATGACACAGGATGAAAAAGCTGCAGCACGGAAGAATTTTCAAACACCGCTGCTTTTTTCGATTCACGAAGCCAAAGGACTTGAATACGAAAATATTATTCTCATCAATATTATCAGCAATTAC
>JBBIVS010000043.1:11894-12544 GCA_037439605.1 Draconibacterium sp.
TGGGGGTTACAAAAAAGCACCTCGAAAACGATGACATTGATTTTTCGCGGGGAAAAGACAAAACCGACAAATCGCTTGATGCTTACAAGTTTTATATCAATTCGTTGTACGTTGGAATGACCCGATCAATAAAAAACCTGTATATACTGGAGTCATCAAAGAAACATGAAATCTTATCACTTCTCGACCTTGTTGAAAATGAACAAAAAATCAACATAAAGGCAGAAATTTCATCACTTGACGAATGGAAAGAAGAGGCGCGCAAACTTGAATTGCAGGGAAAAAAAGAACAAGCCGATGATATTAAAAAGAACATTCTGCAAATTCAAAAACCAGATTGGGAACCAATTACCAGGGAAAATTTAACTGAATTAAAAAAGAATGCACTCGACCCTGATTTATATAACAAAAAGGCAAAGGACTTACTCTTTATGTATGCATTACTTTACAACGACCACGAAAGTATTGCGAGTTTAGCCAAATTGAATTACAGAAGAGCTGAGCATCCTGAATTTGAGCGGAATTCAATAAACCGGAAATACTACAGCAACTATAATACCGATAATGTAAAAGGAATTGAACAGGATGTAAAAAGATATGGAGTAAATTATCGCGACCAGTTTAATCTTACACCCTTGCTTGTGGCCGCT
>JBBIVS010000043.1:12614-12867 GCA_037439605.1 Draconibacterium sp.
AACCCTTTTAGGATTGCCATTAACAAGTTGTACTTTTCTCCACAGTTGATCTCAAAACTCGGAGACATTTTTTCGCGGATGATCACAGAAAATGTCAGGGTTAACGTAAACGACCGGATGGTAAAAATTCCAAACTCCAAAATGGAATATTTTCTGTTGAATCTTTTCATGACTTTGCAGGATGCCATTATCAATAATAACAGGAGGGGATGGGAAGAAAAGGGTGTAAAAGCAACTGATATCGAAAAAGTAA
>JBBIVS010000044.1:0-12689 GCA_037439605.1 Draconibacterium sp.
TATATCAACGCCACAATCTTTTGTAAAAGCTTTAAAATCGAGGTTTAAAGCCACAGCAGCATTGGCAATCCGGGCGCCGTCCATGTGTAAAAGCATATTGTTTTTATGAGCCAGGTCGGCCAGCGCGATAATTTCGCGGGGCTGATAAACCGTTCCCATTTCGGTTACCTGCGAAATGGAAATCACGCGGGGTTGCGAATGGTGCTCAAAATTAAAACCTTTCAAATGGTGTTGAATGGCTTCGGGAGTGAGTTTCCCGTTTACAGGTTCAACCGGCAACAGTTTGCACCCTGTAAATTTTTCGGGCGCGCCACATTCGTCTTCCTGAATGTGAGCTGTTTCGGCACAAATAACCGAGTTAAAACTGTGTGTAACCGTGGAAAGCCCCAGAACATTGGCACCGGTTCCGTTAAAAACAAAAAACACTTCAGTTTCTTCGCCAAACTTTTCTTTAAAAACCGAGATGGCTTTTTGGGTGTAAACATCTTTCCCGTATCCCACAACGTGCCCGTGGTTGGCAGCTTCAATGGCCTTTAAAATGTTGTGGTGTACACCCGAATTATTATCGCTTGCAAAACCTTTTTTAATTTGCATCATCTTAATTAATCTTTGTTTGATTTCCAGGATTCTTTGTAACTTTCAGCATAAAAATCTGACTTGTAAAGAAAGAAAAAATCAAAGGCATAAAAAAATGAATGAAACAATTCCTTTATCCCAAAAACTGTATTTGCTTGGAATTCATCCCGAAAAAGGAGGATTAATTTCGGCTGCTTATTCGGTAATGAATTTTGTTCTGATCGGAGCTTTGTTTTTAGAACTTTTTCTGAATAAAAACATTAGTTTCGAACAGAAAAGGGTGGTTTTTCTAAATGATAAAACCACAGACCAGCTTCACCGGTTTTTACTTGAAAAAATAAAGCAAAAACCCAATCCTCTGAAAATTTCAACCTGGATAAGCAAACTGCATTTTTCTCAGAGATTTATTCGCAGCGAGGTGCGGAAGGGGCTGGTTAACAGGAGGATCATTAAAATGGAACCACATCAGTTTTTGTTTTTCAAATGGCAAAAATCAAAAATAATCAACAAACAACCTGTTTTTAATTTGATATCCGAAATTGAAAGTCAGATTTTCAGGGTTACAGAAAATGAAGAAGAAATTATGTTGTTGTCGATGCTGAAACCGGCCGGATTAATAAAACGGATTTTCCCGGAAAAGGAAAAACGAAAGCGCGCAGTTGACAAATTGAAAAACCTGATGGTGGAAAATCAGGTTTCGGTCGCTGTTTCAGAAGCAATTGCAGCAGCACAGGCAGTTGCCGCATCGGTTGCAGTTTCGGCGGCAGTAGCCGGGACACACAGATAAAATATTTTGAACGATGACACAAAAAATTGCTGTTTTCTGGTTTCGCCGCGATTTACGTTTAACTGACAATGCCGGTCTTTTTCATGCCTTAAAATCGGGGCTGCCGGTTTTACCTGTTTTTATTTTCGATACGGACATTCTGGATAAACTGAATTCAAAAAGCGATGCCCGCGTTACTTTTATTTACAATCAACTTCAAAAAATAAATGCTGAAATTGAAAAATATGGAAGTTCGCTAAAAGTGTTGCATGGAAAACCTTTGGAAGCTTTTCAGAAACTAACTGGCGAATATGAAATTGCAGCCGTTTATACCAACAACGATTACGAACCGTATGCTCTTCAGCGCGATAAAGAGGTTGAAAACTTTTTAAAGCAGAAAAGTATTGAATTTCATTCGTTTAAAGACCATATTATCTTCGAACCCAACGAGGTTTTAAAAGACGATGGAACACCTTACACCGTGTTTACACCTTAC
This sequence comes from Draconibacterium sp., assembly GCA_037439605.1. GTDB lineage: Bacteria > Bacteroidota > Bacteroidia > Bacteroidales > Prolixibacteraceae > Draconibacterium. Next base: position 1,839 of record JBBIVS010000044.1, read on the forward strand.
AGTAAAAAATGGAAACAGCGATTGGGAAACAACGAAATTCCTGAATTCCCATCACAAAACTATCTTCACAATCTCGTAAAGTCCAAACCTTTTCATTTTCCTGAAATTAATGAAATTGGATTTGTAAGTAGCAAGATTTTGGTTCCTCCAATGAATATCTCGGAAGAATTAATAAAAAATTATGCCGAAAAACGTGACCTGCCAGCATTGGATGCCACTTCAAAACTTGGGGTTTACCTGCGTTTCGGAACAATCAGCATCAGGGAAATTACCCGGATTGCACTCAATTTATCGGAGGTTTTTTTAAACGAACTGATTTGGCGAAATTTCTTCAGCCAGATTTTGGGGCATTTTCCACATGTTGAAAACAAGGCATTCAAACCGAAATACGATTTTATCCAATGGCGAAACAACGAAAAAGAATTTGAGGTGTGGTGCCGCGGTGAAACCGGTTACCCGATGGTGGATGCCGGAATGCGCGAATTGAATGAAACCGGGTTTATGCACAACCGCGTGAGAATGGTGACTGCCAGTTTTTTGACCAAACATTTGTTAATCGACTGGCGTTGGGGTGAAGCCTGGTTTGCCGAAAAATTGCTCGACTTCGATTTGGCCTCAAACAACGGTAACTGGCAGTGGGCAGCAGGTTGCGGTTGTGATGCAGCTCCTTATTTCAGGGTTTTTAATCCCGAATCGCAGCAACAAAAGTTTGATCCGCAGGCCAAATACATATTAAAATGGGTTCCGGAATATGGAACTGTAAATTATCCTCAACCGTTTGTTGATCATTCGTTTGCAAGAGAACGGGTGCTTCGGGTGTACAAAATTGCCATAGAATGAAGGGAACACAAGATAGAAAGTAAGAAATATCAAATCAGGAAGTTTTTAGAAGCATTTACTCCATCAGCCACTCCATAATTCTATTACTCTTTGGACTTGAAATTGGCGACAGCGCATCCACGATGTGTCCCTTTTCATCAACCAGAAATTTTTGGTAGTTCCAGTGTTCCATTTTCTTCACTGCTGGTAAGCCACTTATAAACGGGGTGGCATTCATCGCCTTTTATTTTAATTTTTTCCATTATCTGAAAAGTAACTGCATATTTTTTTGAGCAGACATCATAAATTTCTTCATTATTCCCCGGTTCCTGCCTGCCATAATCATTACATGGGAAACCGATTATTTCAAAATCGTCGCCGCCGTATTCTTCATACAACTCCTGTAATTTTTTAAGTTGTGGCGCCAGGCTGCATTCTGTTGCAATATTCACAATCAGAACTTTCTTTCCTTTTAAGGTTGAAAAATCAAGTTCTTTTCCATCGATTGTTGTTGCCTTAAAATCATGTAATGTTTTTTTTTGTGCAGTGAATTGAAAAGAAAACAGGACAGACAGAAATAGCAAGAAGATATTCATAACCATTTTTTAATTCAAATTTAGTGCAAACCTAAATGCATCGGTTAAAATTAAGCAATTGTTGTTAATAAAAAAACTGACGTTAAAAAGCAGATTTAATTATCTTTGGGCACTTATTGCGAAAAGCGGAAAAAATGGAAAACTTTGTTGTTTCGGCACGAAAATACAGGCCCGATACTTTTCAAACCGTGGTTGCCCAGGCTTCGATAACGAGTACGTTAAAGAATGCCATTGCAAGCCGACAATTGGCACACGCATACCTGTTTTGCGGGCCCCGCGGTGTTGGAAAAACAACCTGTGCCCGGATTTTTGCCAAAACAATTAATTGTACAAATTTATCTTCAGAAGTTGAAGCTTGCAACGTATGTGATTCATGCAAAGCGTTTAACACAAGCCGGTCTTTTAACATCCATGAGCTTGATGCTGCATCAAACAATTCGGTTGACGATATCCGAAATCTGACCGACCAGATCCGCATTCCGCCTCAAATGGGCAAATACAGCGTGTACATTATCGATGAGGTACACATGCTGTCTCCTTCAGCGTTTAATGCATTTCTGAAAACACTGGAAGAACCGCCGCGACATGCTATTTTTATTCTGGCCACCACAGAGAAACACAAAATTATCCCAACCATTTTATCGCGTTGCCAGATTTTTGATTTCAACCGGATAAGTGTTTCAGATATAGCAGGTTATTTGGAATATGTTGCAAAAAGCGAGGGCATTGAAGTTGAACACGAAGGGCTGAACGTGATTGCACAAAAAGCCGATGGCGCAATGCGTGACGCGCTTTCCATATTCGACCAGATTGTAAGTTTTTCGGGCCGAAAAATAACTTACCACGATGTTATTACCAATCTGAATGTTTTGGATTATGACTACTATTTTAAGTTAGTCGATCAGTTTCTGAAAAATAACGTACCTGAAGTATTGCTTATTTTTAACGATATATTGAATCATGGTTTCGATGGGCACCATTTTGTTACAGGGTTAAGCAGCCACCTTCGCGATTTGATGGTATGCCGGAATCCTGAAACGGTGCAACTGCTTGAAGTTGGCGCCGAAACAAAAGAACGTTACAAAGCACAGGCACAGGCCACTGAAAGCAGTTTCCTGCTCGATGCACTTCAAATCAGCAATGAGTGCGACATGCAATATAAACAGAGCATGAACAAACGGCTACTGGTTGAACTTGCCTTAATCAGGATCGCACAGCTTACCTTAAAAAAAAAATAGCTGACCCTTCACAACCCGAAGATTTTCTTGAACCCATTTTTTCAAACCAGTCCATTTCCGAAGAGAAGGCAGAAACACCTGTTCATCAGGTATCACAGTCGTATTTAAAACCTCCAGCACCTCCGTTGAATGTTGAAGTCAGAAAAATACCACTGCGCAATCTCAGTCATATAAGTTCTCCTTCAATTAAAGATGCACTGGAAGGAAAGCGGGAGGATAAACAACTCACAGCCAAAGAGCAGCACCAGATTTATTCAAGAAATGATGAAAGTGAAGATTTTACAATTGAGAAATTAAAAGTGAAATGGGAAGCTTTTTTAGCGAGGCTGAACGACAGGCCTAACCTGCAGTCAACACTTTCGAACCTGCCTGAATTAAAGGAAGATTTTCAGTTGGTACTGGAAATTGAAAATACGGTTCAGGAAGATTTAATCAGTACCATTAAACCCGAACTCGTGTCGTGGTTGCGAATGGAGCTGAAAAATTCAAAAATCCAGTTGAATACGATTATAACGGAAAAAGTAAAAGGACGGATTATTTATACCGATGGTGAAAAATATGATGAGTTGTTGAAGGTAAATCCAAACCTTGCATTACTCCGGCAAAAGTTAAATCTCGATTTTGGGCAGTAAAAACTGGATGCTTGATACTGGATTCAGGATAACGCTTGCCCCGACGAACCGGTCGGACAGAGATTCTGAGTGCTGGATGCTGGATATTTAATTCTGGTTACTGGTCAAAAACCTTCAGTTTTTCATTTTCTAATTCCTCATATTTCTTTCATTCATTCAATATAGCATTATAGCATTATAGCATTCACGCACTTCTCAGGGAGCCAGCCTCGAAATAACCCAATTCCCGTTTTGTGTTTCATATAAAATCCGGTCGTGAAGACGGCTTTCCCTTCCCTGCCAGAATTCAAATTTTACTGGTTTAAGTACAAAACCTCCCCATGTTTCAGGACGTTTAAGGTTTTCGCTGCCAATTTCTGTTTGAAGATTATCAAACTTGGTTTGAAGAAATTCGCGTGAAGGAATTTTACTGCTTTGATTGGAAACAACTGCGGCAATCTGACTTAAAACCGGCCGTGAAGAAAAGTATCGATCAGAAATTACACCGGAAGTTTTTTCTGCAAAACCCGAAATCCTGATTTGACGTTCAAGTTCAGGCCAAAAAAAATGTAAGCCAACCGCCGGATTTTTTGCAATCGAAACTCCTTTGTTGCTGTTGTAATTGGTGAAAAAAGTAAATCCGTTTTCATCGTAATCTTTCAGTAAAACCATTCTTGAATCAGGAAATCCATCAACTCCAATGGTTGCAACCGACATGGCAGTTGGCTCGTTCACTTTTGCGCTGATTGCATCGTTTAACCAATGTGCAAACTGAATATGCGGATTTTTTTCAATGCCTGACTCCAAAAGTTCAGCCAATTTATAATCTTTTCTAATCGAATGTAATTTCATAATTTAGTTTTACCAGAATAACTTTTAAAGGCTTGTAAAGTTTAAAGTAAAATGAAAGTTGAACCTTTTTTTTTGTTCGACGTTTAATTAAAGAGCTTAAAGTATTTTATTAATTAAATTAGAAAGCGATGAAAGGAATAATGTTTGTTTTAATGTTGGCAGCTTCGGTTTCGGTATTTGCATCAAATAATGCCGGAAAAAAGCTTGCTATTGGCGATAAGCCTGTTTTACCCGAGGTTAAAATGGATGATGTATCGGGCGCTAAAATTTCGTTGGCTGATGTAAAACAGGAAAACGGGCTGTTGGTTTTGTTTTCTTCAAATACCTGTCCGTTTGTTTTGCAGTGGGAAGATCGTTATCCTGAATTAAAAGCATGGGCAGAAAAAAACAAGGTTGGAATGGTAGTCTTAAATTCGAACCATACCAAACGCGACAGCGATGATTCGTTTGAGGCCATGAAAAAACATGCAAAAGAAAAAGGCTACAACTTTTATTATGCACTCGACGACCAAAGTGCTATTGCAAATGCCTTTGGCGGACAAACCACACCTCATGCCTTTTTGTTTAACGGTAAAATGGAACTGGTTTATAAAGGCGCCATCGACGACAGCTACAAAAGTGCAAAAGAAGTAAAACAACCTTATTTAAAAGATGCAATTTCAAGTCTTTCAGGCGGGAAGAAAATTGCTGTTACAGAAACAAAACCGGTTGGTTGCAGTATTAAAAGGAAAACAGAATAGTTTTTTTGGTGTTGATTTTTGGTTAAAGCTTCGGTGGTTACCGGGGCTTTTATTATTTTTCGAAGAAGCTGAAATTTACTTTTCCGTATTTCCGGTTTTCTTTAAAAAAAGGATGTTTTGAAAAGTCGTATTCCTTTGGATGTTCCAAAATAAACAAACCATTCTCATTTAAAATACCTGCCTTAAAAACAGCATCCGGAACTTCAACAAAATTTCTCAGGTCGAAGGGTGGATCAGCAAAAATAAAATCGAAATTGCCTTTAAAAGTTCTCAAAAATAAAAATACATCGGATTTGTATATTTTTGCATTTTCTATTTTTAGTTTTTCCAGAACATTCAGGATAAAACGGTGGTGTATAAAATCTTTTTCAACGAAAACCGCTTCTTTACAGCCACGACTGATAAACTCGTAACCAATGCCCCCCGAACCTGAGAAAATATCGAGAACAGTTTTGTCTGAAAAATCATATCTATTTTCAAGAATATTAAACAACCCTTCTTTCGCAATATCAGTAGTTGGTCGTGCTTTGAAATTTTTCCCCGGGATAAAAATCCTGCCCTTGTATTTTCCTCCAACAATTCTCATCACACAGTTAAATCACCGAAAGATACAACTGAAGTGAATCATTCAATACTTCATGATTAACAATCGTTTGAACAGGTTTTAGTTTACTAATATTATGAAAATATGGTCTAAGCAAACTTTCAATATCGGAGATGTTGAATACCGTGCCGCAAACAAATAATTCTGTTTCACTTCGTGCAGTTTCTAACTGTTGAAAAGAGTTTAATACATTGTAAACCAAATCATTTTTATGCAAAATTTGAAAACTGTTAGCCATCAAAAAACTATTGTTCCGGTAAATAACAAGATAGAAATATTTTTGGGAAGCAATAATAACTGCACAATTTCTTTTTATACTCTCAGGCGGATTTGATAAAAGTACTGAAAGTGGGTGAAGAATTTTTTTATTACCGTTAAAGAATTGATGAAGTAATCCAATTAAATAGGAGTGAACCGGAAAAATGAGACACGCATTTAAAATTGGTAATTTATTTTCAATCAATTCAATATCTGTATTTTCGTTAAAGATGAATGGGTACAGATTTTCAGGAAGTTTATCATCCTTAAATTCTTCAGGAATCAACGTAAATCTGTCTGTATCAACAAAAACCCTAATGTTTTCAAATGGTTTTTTTAAAAAACTTTCCGATTCGAGCCAATCCTTTAAATGCCTTACAAGAAGTAATTCGCTGCTTATCTTTTTTGGTGTGGTTTTGAATGCAACTGCAGTTTTATTAAAAGAGTCAAAGGCTGTAAAAGAAAATCCATCCAGGCTAACCTGAATGGATAAATTATATTGTTTTGTTTTTTCGATATCGAACGGCTCGACTGTAATAAAGTCAAACATTGCTGTTACTCCCAGTTTCCTGCGTTATTTATCGTTTCAGTAAGTGAACCAACTTTAAGACCGGGATACTTTTCGTTTGTTCTGCGCTGGTCATTCAGGTTAATAATTAATTGTTCGTCTAAACCTCTTAAAATTATATTGTTGTGCGCTTTAGCCTCAAATACCGGAACCCCGATTCCTGAACCTGTAATATTTACAGTAGCTCCAAGTTTAAATTCGGCAGGCTCTCCGGGCACCGGAACATATTTCAGACCTTCTGCATCGTACCCCTTTCCAAAAACTGCTTCCAGCGCAGGCACCCTAATACTGTCGCGAACAATTAAACCCATTTGTATTGCCTTTCTTTCTGTAATACCGGCTTCAACCATGCTGTCGTTTAATTCGCCAATTTTACGAACTGTAATTACCGATTCGTGCATTATGAAATTAAGCAGGGTATCCCAGCTTCCTGTAAATTTTCCGTAAACATCTTTATAAGCCAACTGCGCTTTTCTTATATCTTTGAGCCTTTCAACAGTGGCATCGTAACGGGCTTTCTTTGCTTTTTCAAACAGAATTGGTTGCTGAACACTTTTATAAATAAAAAAAGCCAGAACAACAGCAACGATGAAAAGTAAGATTTGTAATACGGTTTTCATTTTTATATTTTTAATTAGTTCGTTTTTCGATTGCCTGCAAATTTAAAAAAAAATATAAATTACTTTCCTTAACTGAGCGTTATTTTGATGGTATGATTAAAAATCATTTAAAAACTATTTTGACCCGAAATTTGCAGTTTTCGCCAACTGTGTGCCAGTTGAAACTCATTGAAATGCTGGCAGATTATATATTTTCCGACGAGCCTGATCAAATATTGCTTATTACCGGTTATGCAGGTACCGGAAAAACAACCATGCTTTATTCTTTAACTCAGGCATTAACCCAACTGAAGATACAATCGGTTTTGCTGGCGCCAACAGGAAGGGCTGCTAAAGTATTATCAGGTTATACACAAATGCCGGCATTTACCATTCACAAAAAAATATACCGGCAAAAAACTTCAACCGATGGTTTTGGGCATTTTGTGCTGGATAAAAATCTGTCTAAAAACACTTATTTTATCGTCGATGAGGCTTCCATGATTTCGAATGAAACCAGTGAAAACTCGGTGTTTGGAAGTGGAAAACTGCTCGACGATTTGCTGGAATTTGTTTACTCGGGCGAAAATTGCCGATTGGTTTTAGTTGGAGACACTGCTCAGTTACCTCCGGTTGGATTAAATATCAGCCCGGCGCTTGAACCTGCTTTACTTGAGAATTACGGTTTTAGTGTGAAAAGCGCGGAATTAACCGATGTGGTTCGTCAGGCAGAAGGTTCAGGAATATTAACTAACGCAACCAAAATAAGAAACAGGATTGCTGATAAGAAGCAGGAATCGGGTTATTTTCATCTCAACACTGTTAATTTTGAAGATATTGAAAGAATATCGGGCGCTGAATTGATTGAAAGTATAACTTCTTCGTACCAGAAATACGACATTTTTGAAACCGCCATTGTTACACGTTCGAATAAACGGGCCAATTTGTACAACAAAGGAATCCGGGGCTCCATTTTATACCGCGAGAACGAAATTGAAAATGGTGATTTGCTGATGGTTGTAAAAAATAATTACTACTGGCTCGGTGAGGATCTAAAAATCGACTTTATTGCCAACGGCGATATTGCCGAAGTGGTAAAAATTTACAAATACGAAGAGTTGTATAGTTTCCGTTTTGCCAATGTCTGCCTTCGGTTTATCGATTACGACGATGTTGAACTCGACTGTAAAATATTTCTTGAAACACTCAATATCGAATCAGCTTCATTTACTTACGAGCAAAACCGGCAGCTTTTTGAAGCAGTTTCTGAAGATTATACCGAAATCAGGAATAAACGTGAACGCTGGAAAAAAGTAAAAGAGAATCCTTATTTTAACGCGCTTCAGGTGAAGTATGCCTACGCGGTTACCTGTCACAAAGCCCAGGGTGGCCAATGGAAAGCCGTTTATATTGATCATGGTTTTGTAAACGAGGAAATGCTCGACACCGAATTTTACCGCTGGCTTTACACCGCTTTTACACGACCCACCGAAAAACTTTTTCTTGTAAATTTTAATAAGGATTTTTTTGAAAAGGGTAATTCAGCTTAACTAAAATTGAATTACTATTGCAATTTTTAATTTAATAAATATCTAAATGAACATCATCCAATCCATCATTCTTGCCATAATCGAAGGAATAACCGAATTTCTGCCAATTTCATCAACCGGGCACATGATTATTGGTTCATCGTTACTTGGAATTGCTGATAATGAGTTTGTTAAAAATTTTACAGTTATTATTCAGTTTGGTGCAATTCTGTCGGTTGTGGTATTGTATTGGAAGCGTTTTTTTAAATCTGTCGAGTTTTATGTCAAACTTTTTATAGCCTTTATTCCAGCCGCCATCACCGGATTTTTAGCCAGCGATTATATCGATATGTTACTTGAAAACGTAATTGTTGTTGCTTTTACACTTTTGCTTGGTGGTATTTTTCTTCTTTTTGTTGACAAAATATTTGAGAAGAACGAATTAAATGGAGAGAGCGAACCCAACCGGAAAAGCGCATTTATTATTGGGGTTTTTCAGGTAATTGCCATGATTCCGGGGGTTTCGCGTTCGGCAGCAACTATTATTGGCGGCCTGACACAAAAACTCACCCGAAAAGCGGCAGCCGAGTTTTCATTTTTTCTGGCGGTGCCGACCATGTTTGCTGCAACTTGTTATAAATTACTGAAAATTTATCAGTCCGAAGCAGGTTTCACCAGCAACGATATTCAGTTATTGGTTGTTGGAAATATTGTAGCTTTCGTTGTTGCAATGCTTGCCATTAAATTTTTTATCAGTTTTCTTACGAAACACGGTTTTAAAGTTTTTGGTTACTATAGAATTGCAGTGGGTATAATTATTTTGGCCATGTACTTTGCCGGAATTGATATGAAAATTGTTTAGACACGATAAGTCTTTCCCTCCTTTGCAGCCTCGGTATTTTCAAAAACCGTTTTTGCTTCCTTTTCAAACAGTTTGATATCGTTATACCGGGCAGAAAAATGGCCAATAAGTAGTTTTCCCGCATTGGCCATTTTTGCTATGTTAGCGGCATCGATTGTGGTAGAATGAAGTGTTTTTTCTGCAAAATCGCGCATCGCTTCCAAAAAGGTAGCTTCGTGATAAAGTAGGTCAACACCTTTGATTACATCAACAATTGGCAAATGAAATGCCGTATCAGTGCAAAAAGCGTAAGAAACAGGTTTTGGTGGGGAATTAGTTAATTTTTCGAATGGAATTACCTCGCCGTCGTTTGTAACAAAATCGGCCCCATTTTTAATTTCTTTTATTCTTGCAATCGGAATTTTGTATTCCAAAACCATTTCCTTTTTGATATTGGCTTGTTTTGTCAATTCCCGAAACAAAAAACCGCAGGTGGAAATACTGTGGTTCAGGGGAAACGATATCACTTCAACCCGCTTGTCGGCATAAATTTGTTGGGGCTTTTTAAAATTGAGCGGATGAAAAACGAGGTTGACAATCATTCCTCCTTTGATGAAATCGAGCTGAGGTTGCAAAAGGTTTTTTATTTCGGAAGGGGCGTAAATGTGGATATCGGATTTTAAACCAAGCAGATTTATAGTCGAAATTAATCCTATTAAACCGTAATAGTGGTCGCCATGTAAATGCGAAATAAAAATGTGCTTTATTTTACTAAAGTTGATTTTGTTCCGGCGGAGTTGAATTTGTGTTCCTTCACCGCAATCGATCAAAAAAAGCCGCCCAGGTAAATTTAATACCTGGGCGGTTGGATATCTGTCTGATGTGGGTAAAGCTGAATTACTTCCGAGAATGGTCAACTCAAAGGGCATCTTTTATTTCAGATTTTCCTTTTTTACCAGTAAATCTTCGGCCTCTTTCACCGTATTTGTGATAAGCAAAATGGTGTGTAGCATCGAAATTTTTACCAGGTTTTCCACGTCGGGCTGAAGGCCGCACAAAATAAATGTTCCAATTGCATCTTCACATAACCGGTTGGCTACCAGAACCGAGCGCAATCCCGAAGAATCACAGAAATTACAACTGCTTAAATCAAGAATGATGTTCTTTTCGCCTTTGTTATTTACAACAACAAGTTCCGATTTTAAATTAGGGGTATTATTTGCGTCAAGCCTGTCGGAATTTACCTTTATCAAGGTATGATTTCCCTTTTTATGAATCTCGAACATGCGTCAATTTACGAAATTCAAATTTAAATACAATAAAGATTACTTATCTTTTTTCTCATTTTCTTCCATCTGCGTTTTCAACGCTGCTAATTCGCTAATGTCGCCTAACGTAGTTTTCTCCATTGTCAGGGTTTCAGTGGCCGGTTTTTCCACTTTTTTACCTATGCGGGCTGTTTTGCGTTTAGCATTGTCTTCGGCGCGTTTTTCGTCTTCGGCAATGCGCGAATGCGAAACAATGATACGTTTTGCCGATTTATTGAATTCAATGACTTTAAAATCAAGTTTTTCGTCCTGTTTTACCGAAGTACCA
>JBBIVS010000045.1:0-928 GCA_037439605.1 Draconibacterium sp.
ATGTTTCCGCGATATTGTTTGTTGGCAAATTCGCTGAAAAAACTGTCGGATGCAGCCAGTTCTTTTGCGCGTGCAGCCATTTGAAAATCGTTCGACTGCATGGCAGTGAGGTATTCCATCTGGTCGCCGCGATTGATGTCCATCGCCTGGGCGATTGGGCCCAACCCGTGCGTTGGGTAGAGATTTCCGTTTCTTAAATTTTCCCTCAGCCGCCACATTTCGGCATAACCGTTTTTATTGAAATTTGAATCAATAAGGGTGTGAATGTATGCTCCTTCGGCATGAACAATCTCCCCGAAAAATCCCTGCCGCGCCATGTTCAGCGTTAAAAGTTCGAAAAAGTCGTAACAGGTATTTTCGAGCATCATACAATGTTTTCGGGTTTTTTCCGAAGTCTCAACAAGTTGCCAGCACTCGTCGATGGTTTTTGCGGCAGGTACCTCAACGGCAGCATGTTTACCGTTTTCCATGGCATAAACAGCCATCGGGGTATGCCACGTCCAGGGTGTGCATATATAAATCAGGTCGATATCAGGGTTTTCGCACATCTCTTTCCAAACTTCCTTGCTGCCTGAGTATGACTTTGCCCGCGGAATTCCCTGTTCTTCCAGTTTTTTCTGCACTTTTTCCACATCCTCTTCATATTGGTCGCAAAGCGCAGCAATTTCCACTCCCTCAATATGCGACATCCGGTTTACAGCGCCGGGTCCGCGACTGCCAAGACCAACAAAACCGATACGCACTTTATCAAGTTTTGGTGCGGCATATCCACACATATTAAATGATTGAGCTGCTCTTTTTTTACTTCCTTTTTCAAAAGATTCGGTATTCAATGCACTTGCACTTCCGGCGAAACCGGTAGCAATTATTCCTGATCCAATCAGTGTTTGTTTTAAAAAGTTTCTTCTGTTCGATGTCATTTTTTTAT
>JBBIVS010000045.1:955-6305 GCA_037439605.1 Draconibacterium sp.
TGAAAAAAATAAAGGTAAAAATTAATCTTTTTAAGCATCCGTTTTTGTTAAAAGAAATTAAAATCAAGTGGTTTAAAAATATTTTATTGTGTGTTAAATAATAGAATATCAAGGAAGTAGTCAGATTATAATTTTAATAAAATACATTTACGTATTATTTTAATTAAACCCTTTTTAATCCGTGCAGTCAAAGCCCCGAAAACAATTTAAAAAATACAAAGTCATGAAAACAAAACAATTTTTACTCACGTTTGCTGTTGTTGCATTTGCATTAGTTTCAAGTGCCGTTGAAAAACCAAAAATGAATGTTATCCCATTAAGCGACGAAAAGGCGCTTATTGCGGTAGCCAATGAAAATCCAACTTACTTCGAGTTGAGTATTGTGGCAGAAAATGGCGATTTGGTTTACCACAAAGAGTCTTCATCAGAAATTACCGATTTGCGCCAGATCATTAATTATTCCAATATGGAAAACGGTAATTACACTTTAAAAGTGAAAGCGAAAGACACTTATGTGTTAAGAGATTTTGAAATCAATAACAAAGGGATGGTTGTTGGAGAATCGAAAATGAAGTATTCACCCTATTTTGATTTTCACAGCGATGTTCTGAAATTATCGTATCTCAATTTTGATGAGGAAAATGTAAAGTTCAAAATCTACAACGAAGGCGAACTGGTTTTTGAAAACAAGCTGGGAAAGGATTTTGTGATTTCGGCAGGATTCGATCTCTCGCAATTGGAAAAAGGCAAATATGAAATTGAATTATCTTCGTATAAAAATCAATTTTCATACCATATTGAAAAGTAAACCATTCTGAAAGAACAGGTTAAAGAGGTTGTCCGGATTCTGTTCTGGCAGCCTCTTTAAAATTTATTCCCATTGAAAAGCAAGATACATGCATGGTTTATCGCCTGTATTCCGGATAGCATGTGGAATGTTTGACCCTAAAAAATAGATATCTCCAACTTCACCCGGATAAATTTTACCGCCAATTTCCATTTCGGTTGTTCCGTCCATCATGATCACAATTTCGGCAGGTGCATGAGTATGCGGTTCGTGACTTTTAATGCCTGGATTTAAAGTGGTTGCGTGCATCTCAATCCGTTCTGACATGGCCGATTTCCGATCGAAAAAATTTCGCCTGCCTCCTTTGTTATGCGGCTTAAATTCTAAACTTTCCCAATCCAAAAGTATTGATCCTCCTGCATTTTTTCCTCGTTCAGTATCCATTGCCGCTTTCGATTTGTATTTGATGATGTAATAGGTTGCCCGCGATTTGCCTGTATTTACAATTCCATGTTCGTCGCCGGGCAGAATAAGCGCAACACTGCCGGGCCCCAACACTTTTTTGGTCTCATTTATCATCATTTCAATCCGGCCTTCCTTCACAAAAACAATCTCTTCATAATCCGTGTGAATCTGGCTTCCATGCGGGGCTGTGCCCGGTTCGAGCTTGGTTGTATGGATTTCGAAATTTTCAAGATGGGTGGTTTCTCCGTCAATCAGTTGCCGCTTTTCACCCGATTTGGTTTTTTCAATTTTTGCCTTCGAAAAACTGTAAACTTTCGATTCTACATGCTCGGTTTTTAATCCGTTATTGAAAAAAAGGGACAGGCCTAAAAATATCGCGGTTGTCTTCATTTTTGTATTTTATTTTAAAATATAGAAAAATTATCCCTTTTATCTAATCAGCATTACCTGCCCTTTCATGGAGTGTTTGAATCCCTGGATATCGTCAAAATCAGCTTTCCAGATGTAGTTTCCCATGGGAGCGGGTTTGTTGTTTTTTGTTGTACCGTTCCATTTATGTTCGGGGCTGTTTGATTCAAAAATCACTTCACCCCAACGGTTAAATATCTGAAGTTGAAATACATTTGGATCGACGCCTACACCTACCGGCATAAACTCCCGGTTTTCCGGGATTTCGCTGTCGGGCCTGAATGCATTTGGCGTATAAACATTGAAAGGTAAAATCTCAATCTCCATTGTCTCCGTATCCTGACATCCAATTTCCGATTCGACAAGCAGTTGAACTGGAAATTTTCCCAATGTTGTAAAAGTATGCTGTGGATTTTCCTGTTCAGAAAAAGTTCCATCACCAAAATTCCAGTTAAAAACGTTGACACCAGGAGTCAGGTTGGTAAAACTGAGGTTTGCATGTTCAATTATTGCAACCGGATAATCAACTTTGAACTTAGCAACCGGAATCGGAAACACCTTTACCACATTTCTTTTTGTCAGTGTATCGCTGCAACCTGTTAACAGCGATTTAGCGGCAAGGGTGAAGCCATAAGTTATGGCATCGGGAAGCACAAATAATTTTTCATTCCCGTTTGAAATCACAGAATCGGTAAGCCATTCATATTCCAGTTGTTCATCGGTGGCAACAGCGCTTGCCAAGACCGGCAAAGGTTGGCATCCTTTAGTAACATCGGTTGAAATATCAAAAACAGGTTTTCGCTTGGCAGTTGTTTCAACCCATTTGCTGGTGCAGCCAAATTCTTCAACCTGCAAACGGATGGTTGCAATTTGCGTATCGAGAAAAACAGTAATTGAATCGTTCCCTTTACCCACCTGATGTGATGTACCTTTGAAATCCCAGGTACAGATTGATGAATCGTTGTTTTGTACGTAATAAACATCAACTGTTTTATCGTTACAGAATCCTGGATCGACAGCGATGTCAACTACCGGAGTAGGAAATATTTTAACCATTTCGTTAACGGTGTATCCAACTTTACAGCCGTTTAACTGATTTGTAATTACCAAACCCACATCATATTTCCCCACTGTTTTATAAAAATGCGAAGGATTTTGCAGATTATTAACCGGAGTTCCGTCGCCAAAATTCCATTCAAAAATAAGGTCGTCGGGAGTTTTTAAATCGCCTGAAAAAGAAATGGTCGCCGCATCGCAGCCCCTGCTTTTAGCGGTGTTCATTACAAAATCGGGATTGGCGCCCATGAGAAGAAAACTTGTATCGCCCCGGCAGCCGTTCTCTTCGACTACAAGCGAAACAACAGGTTTTGAATTGTATATACCCAACGAAACCCTGCGCAGGTTCCAGTCGAGCGAATCGGCCTGGCATCCGCCGTAATCCCACATATAGTTTGCCTTAGAAGTAGCATTTCCCACATATTTTATTTCGCGGCTGTAGCCTTTGCATTTGTCGTTGGGATCATCGGCAAATTCTATTTTCGAGGTTGGTATTTCCGAAAACTGAAGTGGTGCAGAACCTGTAACCACACATCCATCGGGGGTTGTAAACTTATATAATACATTGTAACCACCCCATTCATTTACTGTAATATCGGTTGAAATATTGGTTTTATTTTTGAAAGTAAGTTTTGAATCAGCACAAGACCATTCCATTTTGCCGTTTGCCAGCATGTTGTCGTCAGCACCTTCAAAATTTAACTCGAGCGTACGGGTTTTTAAACCACAAGTCAATTTTTCGCCAGCCATTGAAATTACAGGGACCGGAAAAACCGTCAGGTTCATTGTATCGCGTGCCGGGCAACCAAATTCGTCATGCACAGTTACACGGTATTGACTGGTTTTGCCGGCTTCAATTATTTGTTTTGTTTCACCGGTATTCCATTCATATCTGGCATAACCATCGCCGGCATCAAGGTTCAGTTTCAGGGCACATCCGGCGGCATCGGGCCCAATATCAGGTTTTTTGATGGGTTCTATCAAAATATATATCGAATCGCTTTGGGTGCAGCCGTCCACCGTAGTTCCCCGTGCCCAATATTTTCCCTGCTTTGTAATAGTAATTTTCTGGGTGGTATCGCCGGTGTTCCAGTAATAAAAATCGAAATAAGGACCAGCATCAAGCACAAGCTCATCTTTTTCACAAATTTGGAGCGTATCTCCTTCGAAGTCGATACTTTTCCCAAGATCGAGTACCAGATCAAGGTTGAATCCAACGCCGTAACCATAAGATTCAAAGCCTCCGTAACCATAAACATATGCCAGGAATCCCCTGTCAGGATTCAGATTCCGGAGCGTGTGATTACCTAAAAATAGTTTTATTTGAGCATAGGAATAATTGGTGCCCGTAAATGGTTTAAAAAAAAATCCCAAAGGCTGTCCATCCAAAAATATGTTGTCTTTTTCAGAAGTAAGAGCTACAATATTTACGTAATAATCCCTGATTTGACTTGAGTTGTATGCCACAAAAGTCACATCGTTTTTCGACTGGCTGACCGAACTCAGAATAATCATAAACGGGTCACCATCGCCGCCTGTAAAATATTCATCGGTTCTGTTCGACTGGCTGAACTGTGCCACAAGAATAGACTTATCGGCAAAAATGCGCGATGGCTCATTGCTTTGAAGCGTAAATTCATGATACCTGCCACGGTCGAGAAATACCGGAGTTTGATTACCGATGAAAACGGTTGTATTATCTTCGGATGCCATAACCCTGTACCTGTCGGCACGGCGGGTTGATAACGGCACTGCATAATATTCGCGCCCCCAGGTTTGGAGCGGCGGCATTTGTTCAAAAAGATGGTCGTAACCGCTCATACCCGGCTCAACAGGTACGGTTGTACTAAAGTTTCCTGAATAAACTGCAACAGGTTTGTCGGATTCGATATAACTCCCTGTGAGATCGCCTTGACCGGGCAAGTTACGCTGGTTGAGCGATTGCACCTGGTAAACTTCGCCCCTGTTCAGTTTTACAGTAAATGGAACAAGCGCTGGCCTTCCGCCCGTAGTTACCACCGAAGGAGTTATTTCGACAACAGTGTTATCCTCAGAAGCAACAATTAAAAACTCGCTGTTTCTGCCGTGTTCAGGCCTGTTGTTTACGTTGGGCGTGTAACACATTGCAAAATATTCCCTGCCCAGCGACTGGACAGGATAAATTACCGCGACATCCGCTGAATTCATATCCCAATTGAGCGCATATACATTTACCGGGTTCTCTGCTACCAAATAAATCCCTTTTTCCTGTATCACTTCTGAACCTGTTGCTTCACCTCGGTCAAGCGGTATTTTTATTTGTACCGATCTATTTGCTATAACACTTCTTGAGTCAAAAGGAGTTGTGGATTTCCCGATAAAAATCTGAAAGTTGGTAGCTTCACGGGCAGTTACCGTGATTTCGATATAATGAACATTTCCATTGTCGTTTCTGCCTTGCATAAAGCCAAACCAGAACTCTTTCCCTTCGGTTGAGCGGTGGCATTTTTGATCATCACTGTAAGCATTGCCTGCAGTCAGCCAGAACAAAAGCAAAAATATAAAGTACCCGATTCGCATAAATTCCACGGAAAATCAAAACCTTAAATTTGGTTTTATTTTTTAAATAGCGATGTTTTTATGGAAGAAATATTT
>JBBIVS010000045.1:6344-12624 GCA_037439605.1 Draconibacterium sp.
GAATAATTTAAGGAAAATTGCTGCTTAAAAAATACGGTTGAACTTTTCTTTCAGAATTGTTTTTACCTCGTCCATCGGAATTTCCCTGCCCAGTTCCTGCTGAATGGAAGTAACGCCAAAAGTGGCAAACCCGCAAGGGTTGATGTAATTGAAATAGCGCATATCGGTATTTACATTCAGTGCAAAACCGTGCATTGTAACAAAACGGCTCACACGAACACCGATGGCACAGATTTTTCGGGCACGTACTTTATGCCCGGAATCGAGCCAAACGCCTGTGGCGCCTTCTTTTAATCCGCCGGTCAGCCCGTATTCAGCAATGGTTTCAATAATTGCCTGCTCCATTTTTTCGATGTATTCGCGCACCCCGATTTTATAATATTCGAGGTCGATTATCGGGTAGCCAACAATCTGTCCGGGACCGTGGTAGGTAATGTCGCCGCCGCGGTTGATTTTATAAAACGAAGCTTCAATTTTTTTCAGGAAATCTTCGTGTGCGAGCAGGTTTTTTTCGTCGCCGCTTTTGCCCAGCGTGTAAACATGCGGATGCTCAACCAGTAAAAAATGGTTTTTTGCCGAAGGTTTTCCTGAGGAACGTTTGTCGTTTACCACTTCGGCCAGCAATTGCTCCTGCAAATCCCAGCAGGACTTGTAATCTTTTAAGCCTAAATCGTTGTAATTAAAATTTGCCACAACTTTGAACTCTTTATGCATTTATATGCTCTTCCGCCCTGTACGAACTGCGCACCAGCGGCGAGCTTTCAACAAATTTAAACCCTTTTTCCAAACCAATTCTTTTATATTCGGAAAAACGGTCGGGATGAATGTACTCCACCACCGGCATGTGTTTTGGCGTTGGCGCAAGATACTGACCTATGGTCATCACCTTGCAACCGGCTTCCAGCAAGTCATCCATGGTTTGCAGAATCTCTTCGTGGGTTTCGCCCAGCCCAAGCATAATCCCCGATTTTGCCACAGTGTAATTTGCTGCAATGTATTTTATCACTTCGAGGCTTCTCCGGTATTTCGAGGCAAACCTGATAAATGGCGTTAACCGTTCAACCGTTTCCAGATTGTGGGAAATTACCTCGGGTTTTGCATCAATTACCTGCTGAATGAGTTCTGTTTTTCCCCTGAAATCGGGGATCAGCACTTCAATTCTCGCATCAGGATTTACACGTTTTACTTCTGAAATTGTTCTTGCCCATATTCCGGCGCCCTGATCATCCAAATCGTCGCGGTCAACCGAGGTAATTACACAATGTTTAACGCCCATAATTTTTACCGATTCGGCTAACTTTTCTGGTTCCTGTAAATCGGGTGGAAGCGGACGGCCATTGGGAACTGCACAAAACTTACATTTGCGGGTGCAAATATTTCCGAGAATCATAAAAGTTGCAGTTCCCCGGTTCCAGCATTCGCCAATATTGGGGCAATTACCGCTGGAACATATCGTGTGCAGGCCGTGTTTGTTAACCAGGTTTTTGACTTTCGAATAGCTTTCACCTTTTGGCATATCCATCTTCATCCATTTTGGCAATCGCTGCCTTTCCCTCATCTCATGTGCCATATCAAAAATAATTTTCAGCAAATGTAAGTTTTTTGGGGAAGAAATGAGTCATTAGTCATTAGTCATCGGATCATCATCGAATAATAGATGACCAATGACCAGTAACCAGAATTTATTTTGTCTGCTGTGTGATGCAATTTTCCCCTGATTCAAATTAAAAATCCCAAATCAAACCAATCATACGCTGTGAGTGTTATTTTTGTGCGATATTCAATTTAAAAATGAAGTATTTACTGTTTGTCATATTTTTTACTCTTTTGTTTGGCAGCGTCAGTGGTCAGGTGAATCAAAACCAGGTTCAGAACCAGATTCAAACCCAGTCGAACCTGGCTTTTCAGTATTACAACGCGCGTGATTACGAAAAGGCTTTGCCACTGCTTTACGGAGTTTACGAAATATCGAAAAACGCGACCTATTTCAGATATTACCTCGATTGTCTGATTCAACTGGGGAGGTATGACGAGGCTGCCCGTCAGATTCAGAACGAACTGAAAAAACAGCGCCCTGAAAAACCTGAGTATTACGTGAATTGGGGTTATGTTTTAAAAGTTCAGAAAAACCCTGGTGCGAGCAAGGAAAAATATGAAAAGGCGATAGAAATTGTTCAGCCCAACAAGAACGAAATCATGATTTTAGCCAATGCCTTTCTGGGTTGGCAGGAGTTTGAATATGCAAAACAAACCTATTTGAAAGGTGAAAAAGTGCTTGGGCGCGGGGAGTTTGATTTTGAACTGGCCCGTGCTTATTCATATTTGCGCGATTACAGCAACATGATGAAGAAGTACCTCGATGTGCTCAGTAAAGGCGAGAACCAGCTTCCCCAGGTGCATAGCAGCCTTTCATCGGCAATGCGTCTCGATATCGACGATGAAATGCTCGAGACGTTCAGGGAGCAGGTGTTAAAACGAATTCAGGCACATCCTGAAGTAATTGGTTACAACCGCTTGCTGATTTGGTTCTTTCTTCAGGAAAATAAATTTGCAAATGCACTGCGCCAGTCGATTGCACTCGACCGCAGAACCGGCCAGGAAGATGCGCAGATTATACAGTTAGGCAACATGGCGCTCAACAATAAGAAGTACGACGACGCCAAAAGAGCATTCGATTATTTAATAATGAAAGGAAAGGAAAATCCGTTTTACGCCCAGTCGTTTGCCCTTAAAATGCATACCTCGTATTTGCAGTATATTGCTGAATTGAGCGGTGATAAAACTGAGGGTGAAAAAGTTGCCGCACAGTTTAAAGAGGGATTGGAATTTTTGGGAATCAGTTCCGCAACCTTAAATTTAATTCAGGATTACGCGCATTTACTGGCATTTTACCTCG
Organism: Draconibacterium sp.; assembly: GCA_037439605.1. Classification (GTDB taxonomy): domain Bacteria; phylum Bacteroidota; class Bacteroidia; order Bacteroidales; family Prolixibacteraceae; genus Draconibacterium. The sequence goes on from JBBIVS010000045.1 coordinate 9,241, forward strand.
GCAAAACCGATGAAGCGATTGATTTGTTAAGCAAAGCACTAGAGACTGCCCGTTTGAAACCTGAAGAATGGGGCAGGTTAAAAACGGAAATGGCCGATATTTACATTTATGCCAACGACCCGTGGGAAGCCACTTTATTGTATTCGCAGGCGATTGATGCGAACAAGAATAATTCATTGGGTGACGATGTTAAACTGAAAAAAGCACAACTCGGGTATTATCTTGGCAATTTCAGTTGGGCAAAAGCACAACTCGATGTATTAAAAGCCAGCACTTCGAAACTCACCGCCAACGATGCCATGGAACTTTCGTTGCTGATTGGAAACAATTTAAACCTCGATACCACTTCTGTTCCGCTCTCGATGTTTGCCCGCGCTGATCTGCTCTTTTTTCAGAACAAAGATAAACAGGCAATGGCAACTCTCGATTCACTTGCCGAATTGCATCCATATCACAGTTTGGTTGACGACATACTTTTCAGAAAGGCAAAAATTGAAATCGACCGCCAAAATTACGCTTTGGCTGCTGAACATCTCAATAAAATTGTAACCGGTTTTAGTTACGATTTACTTGGCGACGACGCCCATTTTATGCTTGCCGAAGTGTACAATTACAACCTGGGACAACAGGTAAAGGCAAAAGATTTATATAAAACTGTTCTGACCCGCTATCCGGGCAGTGTTTTCATTGAGGAGTCAAGGGAAAAATATCGTGCTTTAAGACTGATTTACCCTGACAAGGAACCTGAACCGGATGTGAACAAGGAAGATATTTTCTTCAAAGGCACTGAAGAAAATGAGTTCGAATAAAAAAGCATTTGTATATGCCGGAATAGCCATTTTTTTCTGGTCAACCGTTGCAACTGCCTTTAAAATTGCACTTCGCGAATACGACTTTATCCAGCTTATTTTTTATGCCTCAGGAGTTACGGTTTTCTTTCTTTTTATTGTACTTGTTTTTCAGAAAAAAACAGGATTGATTTTAAAGCAAACCCGCAGGCAATGGACTAATTCGTTGTTAATGGGAGCCTTTAACCCGCTGTTTTACTACCTTGTTGTATTTAAGGCATACTCGCTTTTACCAGCACAGGTTGCCCAGCCTGTTAATATGATATGGCCAATTACCCTGGCTTTGCTTTCGGTGCCGTTGCTGAAACAAAAAATATCGTGGCTTAACTTTGTCGCTCTGTTTATCAGTTTAGCCGGAGTATTTTTCATTGCATCGCAGGGCGGTGGCGAAGGATTTAAAAATACAAGTACACCGGGGCTCATCCTGGCTTTGGGCAGTTCGGTATTTTGGTCGCTGTACTGGATTTTAAACGTGCTCGACCGCCGTGATGAAATCATCAAACTCTTTCTGAATTTCCTGTTCGGTTTTATTTACCTGGTCCCGGTAATGGCAATTTTCTCAAGTTTCGTAATTTTCCCGGGGGCCAGTTTAACCGCAGTTATTTACGTGGGCTTGTTTGAGGTTGGCATCACCTATATTTTGTGGCTAAAAGCCATGAATTACAGCACGAACAACGCCAAAATCGGGAACCTGGTTTATTTTGCGCCGTTTCTTTCACTGGTTTTTATCCGTTTTATTCTGAAAGAACAACTTTTTGCCACTACCTTTATCGGGCTGATTTTTATTGTTGCAGGAGTACTGGTCCAGCAAATCGGGAAGAGGAAAAGAGTTTGAAGAGGAGATTGATGGAGATTGATGGAGATTGGTAGAGAATTGTGGAGATTGATGGAGATTTCCCAATCACAATCAATCACAATCAATCACAACCAGTCACAACTAATCACAACCAGTAACAACCTTTCACAATCAATCCCAACTTTTCACCTTCAATCATCAAAAGTCACTATTTTTACAAAATGGAAAAGCCACTTCGAATATTGGGAATCGACCCCGGAACAACCGTAGCCGGTTATGGGTTGGTGGAAATACGCGATAAAAAACCTGTGATTTTAAATATGGGGACAATCATTCCGGGCAAATTTTCGGACCATTACGAACGGTTGAAATACCTTCACGAACGGGCTTTGGCGCTGGTAAAGGAATACAGTCCGGATGTGATGGCGCTGGAAGCCCCGTTTTACGGGAAAAATGTGCAATCGATGTTAAAACTGGGGCGCGGACAAGGCGTGATTATGGCTGCAGCGCTTTTGCACGGGGTGCCAATTTTTGAATATGCACCACTGCTTGTTAAACAGGCAATTACCGGAATGGGGCGCGCCTCAAAGGAACAGGTTGCCTATTTTCTGCAAAAAGTATATCACTTAAACGAACTTGAAAAAAGCCTGGATGCCACCGATGCCGTGGCAGTTGCCATTTGCCATTTTATTCAGTTAGACAAACCGCAAAAATCAAAAGAATATAAAAACTGGGGCGACTTTGTGAAAAAGAACCCGGGGAAAGTGAAGTGATAAATCAGATATTTGTATTAATATTCTTTCAAATGAAAATATGTTCAATAACATGTTTAAAATCCTCAAACATGTGATTTACGCATATTACATAACCCAATCTTTTATGTACTTGCACCATTATAAAAAACAAACCTTAAAAGTACAATGCAAAAAAATAAACTCCGTAAAATAACCCCTAAGCAACAAGTTTGCGAATAGAATGCCCGCGCAAACACACCCGACCCATTTAAGCGCTCAAACGGATAACCCCGGTTACCCGAATACGAAAAATGAAAAACATAACCGGACTGATGCCGGTTAACAAAAAAAAATCAAAAAAAATGAAATCAACAATTTTTAAACTATGCCCGGTAGTTTTACTTTTCCTGTTTTTAGGGGCAAGCTGCCAGAAAGACGAATGGGAGGAAATAGTTCTAAATGACAGCTCTTGTAGCGGAGTGATTGGTATTTTAGATTCATTTACCGATTATTCCGGAACGGTCAGGAATATGTTTACTGTGACTGGCACAAATACATTTTTTATCATAGTGAACGACCCTGAGACTTCTACTGAGCTCCGGTATATGCCATGTAATCTTCCTGCACAATATCAGGAGGAAGGATTGAATATTATATTTAGTGGCGAAATATTAAATTTAAAAGACTGGGTTGACGGGGAAGCTCAGGCTAGTTTTATTGGAACTCCGGTTAAACTTATAAACGCAAAAATTAAAAGATGATGAAAAAAATTAGTTTTTTATTATTAGTGCTTGTTATTAGCTATTTAGCTAATTCTCAGAATTCTAAAATAACAGGTGTACAAATAGAATTCGTTGATGATGAAATTGCAAAAATTGTTTCAGATTATAAGACTTATAGTATTGACATTTCTCATCTTGAATTAAATAAGGAATTTGATTTGTTGCTTGAAATGGGTATTGATTTTTCTTGGAATCTCCATTTAATTGAAAATAACTTGAGATAT
>JBBIVS010000046.1:0-6406 GCA_037439605.1 Draconibacterium sp.
AAGCCCGGTGTTTATCGAAAAATTCTAATGTTTGGAGCGCCCTTGCCGAAAAACCGGTTTTATTCGATGGTAAATATGGCGAAGGAATTGTGATTTCAGAAATTATGTATCACCCCGAAAATGGTTTCCCTGAGTTTGTTGAACTGTTTAATACAGGTGAAAATACAGTGGTTTTGGATGGATTTGTTTTTACAAAAGGGATTGATTTTACTTTTTACACGGGCAGCAGCATTTATCCGGGAGCAGGTCTTGTTTTGACCAACGATACATCTTTATTCAGAAAAGTGTATGGATTTAGCGCTTTTGGACAGTTTAACAAGCAGTTGAGCAATAGTGGGGAGACTTTAATTTTGAAAAACCGTTTTGATCAAACCGTTGATTCTGTTTCCTATTCCGACACCATTCCCTGGCCGAATGGAGCTGACGGTAATGGTTATTCGCTTGAACTTGCAGATATAAAACTGGATAATTCTTTGGTTATCAACTGGAAAATTTCCGGTGTAAAAAACGGAACCCCTTTTAACACTGAAACAACTCAAAAAATTGATGCTGTTCTTTATCCAAATCCATTCACAGGTTATATCAATATTGAAATCGGAAATCATGAACTGGCTTTCGAACCATTTCGGGTTGAAATATTTAATTTGTTTGGGGGTAAAATAAAATCCATTCAAACTGTCAGTTACAGTTCGAAAATTCAGATTTCTGCTACCAATTTAACGCAGGGCATTTATTTTATTCAGATTGAACCAACCCAAAAAACTGCTTTTGGAAAGCAGATAATTAAGGGGATAAAACTATAAAAGTGTATTTGTTTTTGCATTCAGTTTGCAGTTGGCGTAATTCAGCATCAACAACGATAATGTAATCACCGCCATTCCTGCAATTGAAATCCAGTCAGGTTTTTCGCCTTTTACCAAAAGCCAGCTCAGTGCAGCGCCCGACACGGGGATAAGAAATTTCCAGGTATTCAGCACAGAAACCCTGACCCCTGGGCGTTGCAGCAAAGTGTACCAGATGGCAAAAGCTGCAGCCGATAAAAATGCCAGCCAAAACAGCGAAACATAATAAGCCGGTGGGAAAGGCCCCCAATTGATTCCTTCGGTTGGAATTGCAACTGCAAAAAGCATCAAACCGCCAATAAAAAGCGAGGTGGAACTTAAAATCATTGGCGACCTTCCTGTTTGATATTTCGAAACCAGAACATTTGAATAGCCCGATAAAATATTGTTGGCAAAAAGCAACCCGATGCCCAGCAGTTCCAATTCATTTTTAATTTCAACTTTTGTCCGGCCAAGGGTAATGATAGCGATTCCTATTAAACCAATAAAAATACTGGTCATTTTAACAGGCTCCATTCTGTCGGTTTTTATCGAAAAATGGGCAATGACAGCTATAAAAATGGGCGATGAACCAATTATCATTGCTCCCAGCGCCCCGGGAACCAGGTTCATTCCTTTGTAAAAAAATGCATATTGCGCCGAAAATTGAACCACCGAAAGCAGCATGATAAATTTCCAGTCGGCTATAAATGCTTTCATAATTTTCCCAGGTTTGCCGATATAAATAAACAGCATCAACCCTGCAAGTATAAAGCGCAAACCTCCAAACTGAAAAGGCGCGTTGAATTGCAGGCCAATTTTTACTCCCGCAAACGCGGTTGACCATAACCAGCATGTAAGAATTGCCAGAAATGTGGTGCTTTTTATTATGTTTTTTGCGTTTATCATCTTGCGGCTGCAAAGGTGTGAAAAATTGCAATTGAATATTCAGGGAATTTAAAAATAGAACATACGGTCTTAAAATTCAGTATTAATTTGAAATTATGAATGAAAATTCATAATGTTTGTGATTATTAACAACACACACTGTTTAATAGTTTTATATTCGGAGTTCAAAAAAAATGAAATTATGGCACGAAAAATAATTAATAATTACCATGAATTTGAAGCGCTGTTGGGACAGGTAGTTGGTGTTTCGGATTATATCACAATTACACAGGAACAAATAAACAAGTTTGCAGAAGCTACACTCGATTTTCAGTGGATACACACCGACCCTGAACGGGCAGCCCTGGAATCGCCGTTTAAAACCACTATCGCTCACGGATATCTTACGGTTTCTATGTTAACTTACTTATGGTATAATGTTGTTGATGTTCGGAATGTGAAAATGATTGTTAATTATGGGCTCGAAAACCTGCGTTTTCAGCAGCCGGTGTTGGCGAACGACAAAATCAGGGCAACTGTTTCATTGCACGAAATCAAAAATTTGCGGGGTATTGCAAAAGTTAAGGTAAAAATTGTGGTTGATATTGAAGGTCAGAAAAAACCAGCTTATGAGGCGCTGACTACTTTCCTGTATCATTTTGAATAGACTGTTTTCTCAAGCAGCCCTTCGCAGGAATCTTCCAGTAAATCCAATACGAGTTCAAACCCTTCTTCACCACCGTAATAAGGGTCTGGTATTTCATCATAATCCCAAACTTTTCTAAAGTCGGTCATTTTGTGAATTTTTTGAAGCTCGGCTTCATTTCGGGCTCTTCTTTTTAAAGAAGAAATATGCTCATTGTCCATGGCAATTATCATATCAAAATGCCCGAAATCATAATCCGGATTGAATTTACGAGAGATGCCGGTTAGATAGTATCCGCGCTTTGCTGCATGTGCCCTCATTCTTTTATCGGCAGGTTCGCCAACATGATACGCAGTTGTGCCGGCAGAATCTATTTCGAAATTTTTGTCAATTCTTTTGTTTTTAACCATCTTTTTAAAAATGGCTTCAGCGCCAGGCGAGCGGCAAATGTTACCCGTGCAAACAAACAGTATTTTCTTTTTTTCCATATCAATTCCTGTTTGATGCTGCGCGCTAATCCGTGCTTTGCGTGTTCCAGATTTCGTATGACTTCAGTGCCTGGTTCAGTAACATTTCGTAACCATTTTTTACGGTTGCCCCCTTTTCGAGCCCTTTTCCCATGAACTGGGTTACTTCGGGATTGTAAACCAGGTCGAACAGCAAATGTTTTTCGGTAATAAACTGGTATGGAATATTGGGATAAGTTTCAACATTTGGGTAGGTTCCAAGTGGTGTGGCATTGATAATGAGCAAACGTTCGCTTATCATTTTTTCATCAATTGTTTCGTACCTGATTTCATTTTCCTTCAACTCTTCAATGGAAGCTGAAATAAATTCGATTCCGAATTTACGCAACACATATTTTAATGCCTTTGAAGCGCCGCCGGTTCCCAGAATCAGCGCCTTTTTGTGATGATCTTTAAGCAGTGGTTTCAGCGATGTTTCAAACCCAAAAGTGTCGGTGTTAAATCCTTTCAGTAATGTACCGGTCGTAGTACGAATAATTTTTACTGTGTTTACGGCCCCGATTTCTATTGCGGAATCGTTCAATTCATCCAAAAATGGAATTACCTGTTCTTTGTAAGGAATGGTAACATTCAGTCCAATCAGTTCGGGATTATTTTGAATGATTTCGGGAAACTTGCTGATGTTATCGATTTCGAAATTTTCGTAAGTTGAATCAATATTTTCAGTTTCAAATTTTTCAGTAAAATACCGTTTGGAGAAAGAGTGAGTAAGAGGATAACCGATTAAACCGTATTTCTTCATTTTTTCAATCTGTTTGCAATGTTTTCAATTAAAAAAATAAGTACAAATCCAAATGCTGCCAAAGCAATTGCGCCTAATATAAAAGATTGATTTCCTGTGATTAGTTCGTAAGTTGCCGGCAAAACATTTTCTTCAATCAGCGGCTTAATTTCACCATGCCGGTCGGTAAATGTTTCAACCACTTTTTTCCACGGCCACACCTTATTCAACGAACCAACCATAAAACCGGCCAATAATGCGATTGTAAGATTGTGATATTTTCTGAGCAGCCACGATAAAACATTCGAAAATGAAACAATACCAATTGCCGCCCCAGCCAAAAATGTGATGATAACGGCAATTTCAAAATTCCCAACCGCTTCGAGTATAAATTTATACATGCCTAGCAGCACAAGAATAAAACTGCCGGAAATACCTGGTAAAATCATGGCACAAATGGCAATTGCGCCCGAAAGAAAAATAAACCAGGTTGTTGTGTTTGCTTCTGCCGGAGTAATTATAGTTATATAATAAGCGATTGCAATTCCTGCAATGCCGGAAGCCACAGTGCCCATTTTCCATTTTGGAATTGTTCGCGCCACATAAATTGAGGAAGCGACAACCAGCCCAAAAAAGAACGACCACACCAAAATAGGATAATGATCGAGCAAATATTTTAAACCTTTTGCAAGCGAAATAATGCTGATTGCAATTCCGCTAAACAGGCTAAGCAGAAACTTACCATTAACGGCTTTCCAGAATTGGGCAAGCTTTCCCGTCAGTAAAAGTTTTAAAGTGCCCAGGTTTATCGATTTAATTGAGTTGATAAGTTCTTCGTAAATGCCGGTGATAAACGCTATGGTACCCCCCGAAACACCGGGAATGACATCAGCCGCACCCATCGCTATTCCTTTCAAGGTAATGAGCGAGTATTCTTTTGCTGTTCTGTTCATTAAAAAATGTTTGATTTGAATTCGGCCACTAATCTGGCTATTTTCTGATTTTTGCGCAATTTCGGATTTAACTCGAAAATGAATTCAACTTGGTCCGGATCCTGCATTAATGCCAGCGCGAGTTGCTGATAGGCCTCTTCATTTCTTTTTAAATCGAAAAGCAAAACGGCCATCCTGTATTTTAATATCACATCCTGATTGGTTACAATTCCTTTTCTTAAAATCCTGATTGCATTTACAGGTTCGTCGAATTTAAGATATAAATCGGTCCATGTTAACCATATTTCCGGATTATCGGGTTCAAGACCGGTTGCCTTTTTTAAGGCAGTAACCGCATCAGCTTTCCGGTTGAAGTCCTTGTAAATTTTTGCAAGGGTGAGCCAGTACTCTGAATTTTCCCCGTCAATTTTAATGGCCTTTTTAATGAATTTGATGCTTGATTCAAAGTTTTGCTCAATCCATAAAATCAGCCCGATGCCAAACCATGCTGTATCGTTGTCTTTGTTGATTTCGATTGCACGGATATAGTAATTGTGCGATTCTTTGTACTCTTCAAGGTTTAAAAAACATTCGCCAATATAACAGTAGGCTTCATCATTTGCAGGCTCTGCTTCAAGAAATTCCTTGTATTTGGTAATTGCTTCGGCATATCTTCCGGCATTGGCCAGCGCATTGCCAATGTTGAATAATGCCACATGAAAATCACTGTTTATTGCATACGCAAACTCGTATGCTTCAATGGCTTTTTCGTGCTCTTCAGTTTTATTGTAAACCGTTCCGAGGTTAAACCAAACGAACTGGTTAAACGGGTCGATATCGAGATATTCGTTGTAATATTTTATGCTTTTTTCAAGATTGTTTTCCTGATCGTGGAAAAAGCCCAGGTCGTACAGGGCAAAATCGTTGTAAGGGTTTGCTGTTACCGTTTTTTCGAAATACTGAATTGCTTTTGGAATATTGCCAATCTGAACATAGGTTGACCCAATCTGATAAAGTATGTCGTCAACATCGGCGCCAGAAAACTTAATGGCTTTTCTGAATGAGAACAAGGCTTCTTTTTCTTTGCCCATTACCATTAATGCGGATCCCTTTAAAAGGTGCACATCCGGATTGTCAGCGTCAATTTTTTCTGCTGCCTTCAAATAACTGAGCGATTTTTCGTAAAGTCCCTTGTTAATAAGAATCTGGGCATATTTTAATTGAAGAGGAACAGCATTCGGATGAATTTTTATTCCCTGTTCTGCGGCAATTTCCGAGCCCTGAATATCACCTTCTTCGAGCAATAATTCAACAATACCTTCGAACTCAGAGACATCAAAATATTTTGTTCTGCCTGAAACAAGAGAAAGTTTAAAACGGTTTGCCGCTTCAATAATTTCATCGTCCCAGTAATTATCCCATTTTTCCATCATATTCCCGAAATTCAGTTTGCAAAATTAGCAATTCCGCTGACAAATTAAAAAACTATCCGAGGTGTTGTTCGCGCAGCAAATCATTCACTGTTTTTACAGGGTTGAAGGTTTCAATCGGGACTTCCACAAAAAGGGTGTTCCAGTTGCTCATGGCGCCGTTCCAAAGTCCGGGTAATTCCTGCGCTTTCAGCTCTTTTCCGTCCTTCGATTTTTTCGAAATAAAACCGGTTGCCGGATCGGTAAAATCGGTCAGGTTAAATTTTTCGCCCTTGTAGTTTTTAACCGCACACACCAAATCAACCGGGTTAAAGTGTGTGGCATGTTTTGCCCTGGTTTGCTGCTGCACACTGTTCGGGTCGATTTGCGAACTTTCAACTACCTGCAGCGAAACTGTTCCATCGCTGTTTCTTGCCCAAAAAGGCCCGCCACCTGGTTCTC
>JBBIVS010000046.1:6442-6676 GCA_037439605.1 Draconibacterium sp.
TTTTCCTTTAAATAATGGTACAAATCTTCTTTTCCAGTGTAATAATGGCTGGTTTCAGGTTTGGTATTCAAAGTGTTTTCCAGAAAATTGGCGGCAGCCGCCAAAAAGGCGCTGTCGAGCGCAACATGGTGTTTTTCATTCAGTTCCTTTTGGTAAAAGAAAAGTGTTTCCTGGGTTTTTAAAAGAACGCCTGCCAGCGCTTTTTTGTAATCTACGGTTGGTTTTTTCAACCGG
>JBBIVS010000046.1:6701-9983 GCA_037439605.1 Draconibacterium sp.
TATCGGCGTTCAAATCGTTCAGGTTTTCAATCAGCGCCCCGTGGCCCGCCGGCCTGAAAAGCAAACTGCCGTCGGTTTCCCTGAAAGGTTCGTTGTTCAAGTCAACGGCAATGGCATCGGTTGATGGTTTTTGCTGACTGAAAACAACTTCATACGTTACATCCAACTCCTCTTCATAAGGTTCTTTAACTTCTTCCAGCAATTTTTCAAATCCAGGCTGGTGCTCAGGTGAAACGGTGAAATGCAACCTCGATTTTCCGGTATTGTCTTTTGCATACAAAGCGCCTTCAACCAAATGTTCCTCAAACGGTGTACGTGCGCCCACTTCGTATTTATGAAATTTTAGAAGTCCTTTTGCCAACGAACCGTAATTTAAACCTTTTTCGCTTAAAAGGAAATCAATTTTGTTTTTAGCGGTTAACTCATTTCCGCTTTTCTTAATTATTGATTTCAGTTCTTCTGTAAAAGCAAAATTTTCAAAGCCGTCAATATATTGTTTGGCGCCTTTGTTCGTGTTCAAAACATTTTCGTCGGCAGTAGATTTACCGAAAAGTTCCATCGCTTCATACAAGTCTTTAAACATGCGACTTGCGGCCCCCGATGCAGGAACAAATTTTAAAGGTTTGATTCCATGTGCAATCCTTTCTTCGTATAAATTCACAGCTTTTTCAAGATCACTTTCATTTAAACGAATGATGCCGTAACCCACCGTTGCAGCGTCGATGATTTGCAAATAGGGAAATTCCGTTTTGAATTTTTCGATTTGGCCGGTTACGATATTCAGTTCACTGCCACGGCTTTCAATCTGTTTTTTGTCTTTTGCTGAAAACATGATTTGTGTTTTTTTGATGTATTTAAAATTATAAATCTTATCGTTATTAGAAACACACAAAACGTGAAGAATGCTCAAAGTTTTCAAGATTTTTTCAACACCATTTTGTGATTTGCCTGAGCGATTGAATTTTACCTATTTTTGACCGGTAAATTTAAAGCTGATGGAACTGCAAAAATTTGTTTGGGGACACGGCAAACGTTACAACGATTTTTCTACCTATTTCAGAAAAATTTTTGATGAACGGGTTCAGAAAGTGTCGGTTGACGCCGGTTTTACATGTCCCAACCGCGACGGGACAAAAGGCCGGGGAGGTTGCACCTATTGCAACAATGTTACCTTTAAACCAGCATATTGCAACCTCGATTACAGTGTTTCAAAACAGGTTCAGGATGGGATTGACTTTTTTGCACGGAAATACGACTCCATGAAATTTCTGGCCTATTTTCAGGCCTACACCAACACTTATGCCCCTTTGGAAGATTTAAAACAACTTTATGAAGAAGCGCTCCAACACCAGAAAATTGTAGGTTTGGTTATTTCAACACGTCCCGACTCGGTGACTGGTGAAATACTTGATTATCTGGCTAAACTTAGCAAAAAGGTTTATATAATGGTTGAATTTGGCCTGGAATCGCATTTGGATAAAACGCTTGAACTGGTGAACAGAGGCCACACTTTTGCTGATTCGGTTTATGCGCTTGAAGAAACTACAAAACGGGGAATTAATAACTGTGCCCACCTGATTTTGGGCATGCCCGGCGAAACCCGTGCCGACTGGCTTGAACAAGCCCGGGTGATTTCGAAACTACCGGTTAAAAACCTGAAATTACACCAAATGCAAATTCACGATAAAACGCTGATGGAAAAGCAGTTTAAAACAAATCCTGAAAATTTTCACCTTTTTACGGTGGAGGAGTACACTGAAGTGGTAGTTGATTACCTCGAACTGCTTAATCCTGAAATCATAGTGGAACGATTTGTAAGCGAAGCGCCTTCAGAAATGGTGCTAGCCCCAAAATGGGGACTGAAAAACTTTGAGTTTGTGGCAAAAGTGGAAAAACGGCTAAAGGAAAGAGATACGTGGCAGGGAAAGAAGTTTGCAGCAGGCAGCGGTAATTTGCAGTAGGCAGTACTTTTTGCAGAACTCCCTTACTTTCTGTACTTTTCACCCGAGATGTATCTAATTACAGCCACTTCCTGGAAAGTTACCAATCCTCCCTTTTTACTTAAATCCATCAATTCGTTTACCGTTTTGGCAAATTCGTCAAGTTTTTCAATGTTGTCAATAATTTCAACCACAACTGGTAAATCACCTGAAAGGGCAAATATTTTTTGGGTGTGAATTGAATGGCTTGCGCCAAACGACATGATTCCTTTGGTTACAGTAGCTCCGGCAATTCCCGCTTTTCGGGCTTCGAAAACTATTTCTTCAAACAATGGGCGGCCATGAACTTTGTCGGTTTCGCCCATGTACACTTTTAAAATCCCGGTTTTTTCTGAAATCTTCATATCCTAAGTTTTAAAAGATTGCGCGTATAATAATGATACCCAAATAAACAGCCAGAATACCTAAAACCAAATTGCCGCCAATATTCAAAAACAGTTGACCGTAAGATTGTTCTTTTAACATAGTAAATGTGTTATAACTAAATGCAGAAAAAGTGGTAAATCCGCCACAAATTCCAACTGCCAGAAAAAGACGCCATTCAGAACTCATCAGGTTTCCTTTTTCAGCAATGGCAAACACTATTCCTATTATTAAACTACCGGCGATGTTGGCAATTAAAGTCCCCAGCGGGAAAGTGCTGCTCATACCTTTTTCAACATAAAACTGAACCAGGTAGCGCATTACACTGCCAATAAATCCGCCGGTTCCAACAATTAAAATTGTTTTAAGCATTTATAATTTAATCTGTTATTTTTAGCTCTTCAAAATTAATAAAAATGGGAACACGGATTTTTGCAATTCTTTCAATTCTGATTATTGGTTTGTGCAGTTTTGCCCAAAATGATTTTCGAACTGAGTTGAAAAAAATCCTGCAGCAACCTGAATATCAAAATGCCACAGTTGGGATTCAAATTGTGGATTTGGAAACCGAAAAACCTCTTTTTGAACTGAATGCTGATAAACTGATGATTCCTGCTTCAACGTTGAAAATAGTAACTTCAGCAACTGCGCTTGAAATTCTGGGAGCAGATTACCGTTTTCAAACGAAAATTGGCTACACAGGTAGCTTGCTAAAAACCAAAGAATTAAAGGGTGATTTGGTTTTTTTAGGGGGCGGTGATCCAACTTTGGGTTCGGAATATTTTAATCAATTTGAATCATGCAGGGATTTTGTAAAAGTTTGGATTCAAAAAATTAAGGCTGCCGGAATCAGCAAAATTTCCGGTAACATTATTTTTGACGGCTCAGTTTACAATTCTGAAAAAATACCTCCCACCTG
>JBBIVS010000046.1:9993-12574 GCA_037439605.1 Draconibacterium sp.
ATTTGGGGCGACATCGGTAATTATTACGGTGCCGGCGCCAGCGCATTCACCTGTTACGATAATTTATTCAAAATAACTTATAAATCTCCAAAAGAGGCAGGGGAGAAGACTGAAATAATCTCAACAGCTCCTGAAATTGAAGGACTTGAAATTGTAAACGAGGTAGTTTCATCTGACGATAGCCGCGATATGGCGTATGTTTTTGGAAGTCCGCTGGATAAAAAACGGGTTATTCGGGGAACGATTCCAAAAGACAGAAAATCTTTTACGATTAAAGCGTCAGTGCATCATCCGGAGGAACTGCTTGCAGAAGCGTTGCTGAATCAATTGGCAAAAGAAGGGATTTTCATTTCGGGCAAGGTAAAATTTGAAAACGTGGATAAAAAACAGTTGCAAACCATTTACATTCATTACTCTCCGAAACTTGATGAAATTGTGAAAGTTCTGAATCACGAAAGCGTTAATCTTTTTGCCGAACATTTGGTTTTACAAATTGCTGTTGAAAAAACAGGTTTGGGAAATCATGAAAAAGGAATCGAGAAGATTAAAGAATTTTGGCCTTCGAAAGAAATTGATACCCGTAATTTATTTATGGAAGACGGCAGCGGATTATCGCATTTCAATGCAATTTCACCGGCACAAATCAATTCAGTTCTGATTTACATGGTGGGGAAAAGCGAAAACCGCGAGTCATTTTTTAACTCGCTACCTTCGGCCGGAAATGGCACTATCAAATCCTTTAGCGCCGGTTTTTTCCCTGAAAATACACTTAAGGCAAAAAGCGGCTCAATGACACGGGTGCGCTGTTATGCCGGATATTTACAGTTGGATTCAGGCAGAAGAGTTGCATTTTCAATCATGTTTAATCATTTCTCGGGTACCCAATCGAAACTTACAAAAGAGATAGAAAACTTGCTCTTGACCGCGAAAAAATCATTGTGAAATTTCTAAATTTCAGTCGCAAAGCTTCCTGCTTTTTACATCAGGTATTATTTTAATTTTCTATCAATGAATCAATTAAGATAAAAAAGTATTTATTTTCAAAAAAGTATTGACTTGCATATTTTTTTGTTGTAAATTGTTTGCCGTTACCATTAAGTCAGATTAAAACATTGTCTTTTTTTTAGCACACCTTTTCTTTGGGAACGTAAAGTTCACATTATGTTTTAGTTAATAAAATTGTAAAATTTAAAAACAGACTAATGTGTCTTAAATTAGATAAAGGTTTTAATTGCATGGGCAGAAGCATGTAACATTAAATGGACGGAAAGCAGATATTAAAATTATGATACACACCTCTTTGTCTTTCATAACGAATGAATTGAACGAATACCTGAAAATGCGGACAGGGTCTCCTGCTGTTGATAGGGTTTTCCTTACCAGTGTTGCTACCGAAGGCGGCGGTGTGGTTATTCCCGACAAATCAGTGGGCGTTTCGTTAATAAACATCGAAGAGGACAGGGTTTACAAAGACCAGAAAACTACGATTATCAATAACCAGGGGAATGTGGAACACCTCAACCCCGAAATAAAACTTAATCTGTACATTTTAATTTCAGCCAATTTTCAGAACAACGACGAAAACGATTCGTCTGACGATTATGTGGAAGGTTTGAAGCAGCTCTCTTTTATCATTTCATTCTTTCAGGCGAAGAATGTGTTTACGCCCGAAAATTCACCGAAACTTGCAGATTACGACCCGAATTTAAAAAAGCTCGTCGTGGAATTGTACTCGTATTCATTTGAGCAGTTGTATAACTTTTGGTCGGTGGTGGGTACAAAATATTTACCATCGGTATTGTATAAAGTTCGAATGATCACCTTCCAGGAAAGGGAATTCTTCGATTCAACCATTCCAATCGAAAAAATCGGTATCAATAGCAAAACCAAAAAGCAATGAATATTTTTTATAAGCGGATTTTGAATCTAACGATTGGCCATAACTATTTTAAAGATGGTTTCGACCAGTTTGTGACTTTGCATCCCACTGCTGCTACTGATGAATTATTGCGAAACGGTAAAATGTTGTTCAAACGTTTACCCAATGGAATAACAGTATTATATCGAACTCTCGATGACGAAACCTCTCCTTTTGTTGAACTTGATAAAAACCAGCATTTTATTTTTGTTATCAAATCGGAAAATAAAACCGGATTGCTGAATATCACCGATTTTGACGAATCATTATCCAGAACATTTCGTGCCGGAAATATTGTTTATTGCACAAATAATCCTGCTAATGTGTCGTCGAATAAAAACAATCCTGAAATACTAACTCACGAAATTATTGATTCATTGCGGGGGCTGCTTTTTACTTATTCGTTTACGATAACCGGTAATCCTGCAACTGTGAGGTTGATTGTAACTGATGCTGATGGAACTCCCGTTTCCGCAGGTAAGGATGCCAACGGAATTCCCCTTCCCACAAACCTTCAGTTATCCATAAGTAATAATAACACTTTCAGCCAACAGATTGATTTACGCGACTTGCAGCGTGGAAGATATTTTATAACCATAAGAAATGAAGCCGATACCATAACTCTTAAATCGGAGAAAATTTATGCGGATGAACAACTCGAAA
>JBBIVS010000047.1:0-4768 GCA_037439605.1 Draconibacterium sp.
AAAGTTAACCTTTTGAAACCATTGATCGGGGTAAGGGGCTAATTGGCCCTGGATTTTTGGATACGGAATATAATCGCCATTTTCCCAATCCATGTAAGGGTTTGAAATTTCGTTTTTTGAAATGGTGAAATACGATGCCCATTCGTTTCGTTGTGCTGGTGTAAATATTCCGGATAAAGTGAAAATTGATGCGGGAGTATCAAACGCCACCCTGTAAAACACATTGTTCATAACCTCAAGGTTGCCCTGTTTCCATTGGGTGTAGCTGTCGTTTTTCGAATCGGTAACTTCGAGTAAAACACCATGATTATCGTCAACAATCAGCGAATTGGCAATGATTCCGCCGGCATAATTAAAAAAACTGACACAAGCGCCCATGCCACTGTTTCCGTTACCAATTAAAGTAACATTGTAAATATTGGGTATTGAATATGGATTCCCGATTACTGGATTTACGCCGCCGCCTGCCTCAATAAGGTTGTCGCCCAGGTTTTTCGACTGCACTGCAAGCCAAAACTGGCCTCTTCCGGTCCAGCCCAAATCGTAATCGAAAGCATCGTCGCCGCAGCCCGAAACCACGAGGTGTTTCAGGTTAACAGTTCCGCCAAAAATTTCAACGCCGTCGTCTTCGTTCGCAATTACTTCAACATAATCAATCACCGTTTTGTTGCCCACTCCTCCCAGTGTCAAACCGTTTATTTCGTTTCCATCCCCAATGTTTGTTCCACCGTGCCTGATTGAAACATATTTCAATATTCCAGAGTTGTCGTTTTCATCGGGGCCTCCAAATACCGCACGGAGCTCCGAAAGCGGTATTCCTTCAATGGCAGATTCTCCGCCCCTGACATTAATCGGGGCATTCCCCAGAATGATTAGCCCTCCCCACAACACTCTTTTGTTTTTATCAACCGACAATATGAGATCGTCAGCTTCGGCGGTAAAAATAATGGGTTCATTACGGGTGCCTTCGGCTATAATTTTTCCCCCCCGGGCCACAATCAGTGCACTTGCGTTTTCGCCTTCGCCTGCCCTGAACCTGACAACCGTTCCGGCTTCAATGGTGAGCGTCTGCCCGTCGTTTACAAAAACAAAACCTTCAATCAAATAATTGTTGTCTTTTGTCCATGTAACTGTTCCTGTTCCGGTGCCGTTATCCACAATTTTTTCGCTGCCGGTTTCAAGTATGTAGTCGCTATTACGGCAACCTGCAAAAAGAATGTTAACAGTAAAAATCAGGATAAACCAGTTTCTCATCGTTCAATCATTATAACTTTATTTCAACATCGAGATAAACATAACCGCCGCCTTCCATATTGGCTGCCAATGGGTACCAATCGTGGTAGTTCAGCGCCATTTTTATTTTAGCGATGGGCTGGTATTGAATTCCGCCCACAAGCGCTGTCCCATCGTTTGCCAGGTTCCATGGATTTATTTTTCCTTCAAGTATATTCGAAGTTATCCGGTCGTAACGCGCAAACAACTGATATTTTTTAAATATGGTGTATTTCCCGTAAACCGATAAGCCAAAGCGGTTGTGGTCTTTCTTCCATTTTTCATTTGTCCGTAAAATAACCTCTCCGGCAACATTCAATATCTTTCTGAAATCGTATGTAGAGAAAATAGTTATTGTCGATTCGGTGATATTTTTTTTTGTGAATTCGTAGAACAGACGAGTTTTAAAATTCTGTGGAAAAGATATGGTAGGTCCAAAACTGTATTTAAAAATATCATCTGTTTGGATGCTGCTGTAACCTTCGCCATTCGAAACAGTAAAATCGGCCTCAATCCAGCCGGCAAATTTGTAATATAAATTAACTCCCAAATCGGCTGATTGCCCCAACTGATATTCATCAGCAAGGGTTTTCATCAGGTAGCGCCTTTCCCATATCTCTTCCTGCAGCTTAAACTGCCGCATGTCGATTAAACCAAAATCGATTTTGAAATCTGTTTTTGTATAACGCAGGTAAGCATTTTTAAAATAGGCATACCGGCGGGCTTTTGCATAAGGCGAAAGGTCGTTTGGGCTCCCTACATCGACATTGATTTTGCCGTAATATTCGGGGCTGAATGTATATTCGTAACCCAGGTATGCCCGTGTCAATTCAAAAGCGGCTTCTTCAGTGGCCGATCCCGATACCCCATGATGGTAATTTGTAAAAATTGTGGCAAATGGTTTCCCCGAAGGAACAAACCCGTTTTCCTGTGCAAAGGCGAATAATGGCAAAATGAACAAAAGCAAATATAAACTCCGCAACTTCATTATTCAGTTTTAATTAGGTTGAGGCGCAAATATAAATTAATAATATTTAATATTTTAGTAACCGGTTTGTAACATTATTGCTATAATTATACGCTGCTTTTCTAAGGGAAACAAAAACCAAACTTTTTGGATTATGGAAAGGAACCAGAAAATACTCATTGTTGACGACGAGAAAGATTTGTGTGAAATACTTCAGTTTAACCTTGAAAGCGAAGGATTTTATATTGACGTTGCCCATTCAGGGGAAGATGCCTTAAAAAAACCTCTCGAAGAATTCGATTTGATTTTACTTGATGTCATGATGAGCGGGATAACAGGTTTTAAGGTTGCCAACGTCATCAGAAAAGAAAAAAAACTGGAAATGCCGATTATTTTCCTTACTGCCAAAACCGAGGAAAACGACATTTTAACAGGGTTTAACGTTGGCGCCGACGATTACATCTCGAAGCCGTTTTCGATTAAAGAGATAATCGCCCGAATTAAAGCAATACTGAAAAGAGGGGTGAGGACTGAAAAAGAAGAAAACCAAATTGTTTTTAAAGAGCTGAGAATAAATACCCGAAAAAAGGAAATCAGTATCGACGGGCAACCAGTCAACCTTACCCGAAAAGAATACGAAATACTTGTGCTGCTGATGAAAAACATGGGACTGTATATCAGCCGCGAAGAGATTTTGAAGAATATCTGGAATTTTGATGTGATAGTAACCGACCGCAATGTTGATGTAAATATTGCACGTTTGCGAAAAAAAATTGGAGTTTACAGCGATAATATCAAAGGAAAATCGGGTTACGGTTACTGCTTTACAAACAAAGAATAAAATAATTAAGGTTGCTGCACTCAATTCGTCATTCATTCAGGGGAAAAATATTTTTCTTTTTCACGGTGGTATTTTTAATATTTACCACAGCAATACTGATATTTAGTTATCATCGCGAAAAAATATACCGTACCCGTCAGCTCGAAAACACACTCGATAATATCACCGAAATTACACACCGGTTTATTCTCAACAACAATCTCATTCAAAATAACGAAACGCACCGGATTAGCGAATTAAAAGCAATTATTCCACAGGCCCACATCAGAATAACACTGATTACTCTAACCGGTGAAGTACTATATGACAGTTCGGTGAAGAATTACATGCTCATGGAGAACCACCTCCACCGGCCCGAAATAATTAAAGCAATTGAACACAGCAAAGGTTCAAACATCCGGAGATCGGATACAACACAGCAAGAGTATTATTATTACGCGAAAAAATTTCCTGAGTATTTTATTCGAACTGCGGTGGTGTACGATTTGCAAATTCAGAACTTTCTGAAAGCCGAGCGGTTATTCATTATTTTTATTGTTTCAGTTTTCGCTTTAATCGGTGTTATACTGTTTTTTTTTACTTCCCGACTTGCCGATGCAATAACCAAATTAAGGGACTTTGCAGTTAAAGCCGGGAATAACGAACTTATCGAGCCCGGAAACTCTTTCCCCGAAAATGAACTTGGAATTATCGGTAACCAAATCATTAACATTTATCACAATTTAAAAAAAGCCAAAGACGATTTGTCGAACGAACGCGAAAAGTTGCTGAACCATTTAAATGCCTTAAACGAGGGGATAGCCTTTTTTTCGCACGATAAACAAAAAACCTTGTCGAACAGGTATTTTATTCAGTATATCAACATCATATCAAGCAACAGGATCGAATCCCCGGAAAGTATTTTTCAGTTGGAAGAATTTAAAGCGTTGAATAAATTCATCCGAAAAAATTCAAAAGAACAGGAAATAATAAACCCTGAATCTTTGCCAACGCTGGAATATAAAATTCCAAAAGGCGAAAAATTTTTTAAAATTCAAAGCATTATTTTTATAGATAGGAGTTTTGAGATAATGATCACCGATATTACCCGCCTCGAAAAACGAAGGCTGATGAAACAGCAACTCACATCGAATATAGCCCACGAACTGAAAACACCGCTGGCATCGATAAAAGGTTACCTGGAAACCATAATCGAAAGCTGGCCGCTGCCCGAAGAAAAACAAAAATATTTTCTCGAAAAGGCATTTCTGCAATCGGAACGGTTAACCGATTTAATAAACGATGTTTCGCTGCTTACCAACATTGAAGATGCAGGCGATTTGTTCAGGTTTAAACCCATCGATATAAAAGCCATTGTAGACGAGGTTTACGAAAATTTTGCCAACCGGATAAACGAAAAGAATATCGTTTTTATCAGTGAAGTGCCTGGTGGAACTATTATAATGGGAAACGAGTCGCTACTGTTTTCCATATTCCAGAACTTTGTCGAAAACTCAATTAACTATGGAGGTTCGGGCATTAACATCAATGTTAAGGTTTACCATGAAGACGACAATTACTACTATTTTTCTTATTCCGATACAGGCGCCGGAATTCCGGAACATCACCTGCCGCGCATTTTCGAGCGGTTTTACCGCGTTGACCATGGCCGCACCCGCGAAATGGGCGGCACCGGACTTGGGCTGGCC
>JBBIVS010000047.1:4819-5063 GCA_037439605.1 Draconibacterium sp.
AAAGGCGGGGTTGAATTTTTGTTTTCGCTGGGGAAGAAGTAAAACAGAAATGTTTTTTCATTCGGTTTGCAAACATTCCAACAAGAAGGGTTTATGAAAAATGTTTGATTTATTTTTTAAAAAACCTTATATCTTTTCCGCTAAACCTTAATAGCCATGGCAAATCCCCCCTGTCCTCAACCTTATTAATAAGGTAATAAGGTTTTGGGTTTTTGGGCAGCATTGCGGTGTTACTAAGGTTGGG
>JBBIVS010000047.1:5073-6970 GCA_037439605.1 Draconibacterium sp.
TTTTTTTGTTTCATTCATTTGAAGCATAAAAAGAGAGAAAAACAGTTGAAGCAGATACGCCTCTTTCAACCCGTTTCCAGCATCATCGCATATTTATAGAAAACCCCATGATACAGCAACATTCGACCCGGCACAGGTCGGACCTTATATTAATGATTACGTTTCGGTAAACATGCCAACCTGCCGACCGGGTTGTAAAAGAACCGTAAATTGATTTTTAAAAAACCGTATTTCCCTTCCGCTAAACCTTAGTAGCCATGGCAAATCCCCACTGCCCTCAACCTTATTAATAAGGTAATAAGGTTTTGGTTTCGGGGGTGGCACTACGGTTACTAAGGTTGAGGAAATAGAAGAAATAAGGTTTTTTTAAAAACATGTCAACCCGGCAGGTTGTGAATTACCTGATTATCAGTTAGTATTGGGTTACCAAAAAAAGGAAGCCATTTATCATTTGGCTATTCATCTGGTGATTCTTGTTTACCTGATGATTTATGCTGTGAAAATTTGAAACTTATTCAGCAGTTGATTTTTGATTCACTAGCTGAACATGAAAAATCCGGTTTTGACGATTTAATGGGCTGAAGCCCTGGTTACTTTTTTGTTTCTGTCCGTTGACTGAAGTCAACGGCAAAGAAAACAGCCTGAAGCACGTTAAAGTTATTTTCTTTGCCGAAGGATTAGATAAGAAAACTAAAAAAAGGTTCTATATCGTACCAAATATAAAGAGCAGACTTAAATCTGCTCTTTCGGCGGGAAAGTATTTATACAACTTAATCAGGCCCTTCAAAAGTAACAAACATTTTCAAAGTACTGTACCTTTAAGAAACATATCCGCGGAATCTTAAAATATTGCATTTACGTTAAACTAACATTATCATTTTATTACCCAAACTTAAACATTCATCTAATCCACTTTCTGCAATTCAGCAATAACAACCGCTTTAGAGATTGTTACATTTTTATTAACGAAATGTAACAAGTCCTTAAACTATTGTTAATCGCGCTGCAACATATTGCATGTTTATTTGCCCCCGTATAAGAAGAGAAAATTAAACACTGCAAATGTTGGTCTCGTATGAAAAAATTATTAATCAGTTCATTACTATTGCTATTTTCATTTTACATCTATGCCCAGAAAGGGGTTCTAAAAGGTACAATCAACGATGCGAAAACCGGTGAATCGCTTGTTGGAACAACTGTTTTAATGCAGGGGACCACCACCGGAACCATCACCGATTTCGACGGGAACTTTATTCTTCCCAACATTTCACCGGGAGTCTATAATATGGTAATCTCGTTTATTTCGTACCAAACACAAATTATCAGGGTTGAAATAAAAGACGGCCAGGAAACTGTTTTAAACGTGAAGCTCGAACCGGTAACACTTGATGTTGGCGAGGTACAGGTGGTAGCCAAAAAACGTGAGGACACTGAAATGTCTTTGATTTCAACTTTAAGGTCTTCGGATTTGATAGTAAGCGGAATCAGTGCCCAACAAATCAGCAAATCGCAGGATAAAGACGCTGCTGAAGTAATACGCCGTGTTCCCGGAATAACCATCACCGACGGAAGGTTTGTAATTGTGCGGGGATTGGTTGAACGTTACAATTCAGTAATGCTCAACAACGCAACAGCGCCCAGTTTCGAAGCCGATAAAAGGGCCTTTTCGTTTGATGCCATTCCCAGCGGTATGATTGAAAATATCCTTATTTATAAAAGTCCGGCACCCGAATTGCCTGCCGATTTTGCAGGCGCAGCCATCGAGGTAAAAACAAAAAATGTTGCCGACCAGAATTCTTTCAGTATTTCTTATGGTAATAAATACATCGAGGGTTCAACTTTTAATGAAAGCGTTTTAACCCATCCCGGAAGCAAAACCGACTGGCTGGGATACGAC
>JBBIVS010000047.1:6980-12567 GCA_037439605.1 Draconibacterium sp.
GAACACGTGCAATTCCCGC
This sequence comes from Draconibacterium sp., assembly GCA_037439605.1. Taxonomy (GTDB): domain Bacteria; phylum Bacteroidota; class Bacteroidia; order Bacteroidales; family Prolixibacteraceae; genus Draconibacterium. The sequence continues at coordinate 7,000 of JBBIVS010000047.1, forward strand.
AGGTGTCCCCGGGCCCAAAGAATTTTCCGATTTATATGTGTGGCCAAATGCAACCGAATATCTTGCCAAAACCGATGAAATCAACCGCATTTCGTTGCTTTTTCCAAACAATTGGGAATACTCTGAAAAATCACCCTTTCTGGATCAAAGCATCTCTTCAACTTTTCTGCACAGGTTTGTTCTCGGTAAATTGTCCATCGGAAATATTACTTCAGTAAATTATGGAACCACCAATACTTTCACCGAAAATCAAAGAACCGAATATCAGGGTTACGATGAAATTCTGGGTGAAGTGGTTAAGGATTTTGATTTTACAGATCAGCAGGCTAAATCTGATAATAAAGTCGGGGTAATTTTCAACTGGAACTTTATTTACGGCAAGAACCAAAAGATCGAATTCCGTAATTTCTTTAACCAAATCGGAACAAAAACAACTTCGTTGCGAAATGGGGTAAACTATTACAACGTGGAAACCCTGCGTATGACCGACATGCGTTACGACAGCCGGACAGTTTATTCCAGCCAGTTGGCTGGTGAACAGTTTTTTAACCATAACCGTACCCAACTGAACTGGTTGCTTGGATACGGCCTTACAAAGAAAAATCAGCCTGATAACCAGAGGCTTACCTATGTTCAGATAACTGATGAAGGAAGCGACCTTTACCAACAATATTACCTGAGAATCCAAAACGTTCCTAATCCATACTACGCAGGCAGGCTTTGGATTGACATGAATGAAGATATTCTTAATGGCAAAATTGATTTCACGCACAATTTTAAACTTTTTGGTTCTAAAACCGACTGGCAATTGAAAGCCGGTGGTTTTTACGAAAAGAAAATCCGCGAACTCAATTCAAGGTTAATGGGAGTTGTGGCAGTGCGAAATCCGCCAAATATTTTCTATAAACCGGTAAATGAAATTTTCAGCGAAGAGAATTTTTATTTTGACCGCACCACACCTTACACACAACATGGTTTATCATATCGCGATAATACACGCGCCAAAGACAGTTACGATGCCACCGACGATCTGCAGGCCGGGTACGCAGGTGTAAATATTCCGTTCACACCAAAAATAAAACTATACGGAGGACTGCGGGTGGAACACTGGAAACGCGAAATCGACAATTTTTATGAAATTGTGGAAGGAGGCGAAAGCCAGGCAATCGTTCGCGATACCATCGATTTCTTTTTGTCAGCCAACCTTTCGTACAACATTAACGAAAAAAACCTGCTTAGGGCTTCTTACGGAAAAACAATCAACCGGCCTGAATTCAGGGAAATGGCGCCTTTTGATTATCAGGACTTCGAACTTTTTGCCATAGTTTTTGGGAATCCCAATTTACAGGCTGCCTACATTCAAAACTACGATTTACGTTACGAATTTTATCCGCGTAACGGAGAAATGATTACCCTGGCAGGCTTTTACAAAGATTTTACAAATCCAATCGAAACATTTCTTGTTCCGTCGGGGACAACATATGATTACATTCCTTTCAATACTGAAGAAGCCTATAGCGCTGGTGTTGAACTCGACATCCGCAAACGCTTCGACGCTCTTGCTGATGCTGGTAATTTTGGCCGCTTCTTCAAAGATTTCACTGTTGTGTTTAATACATCGCTGATAAAAAGCGAAATCAATACATCGCAACAGAAATTTACACGCGATACGATACGTGTGATGGCTGGCCAGTCGCCATATATTGTAAACTTCGGGCTGTTTTACAACAATCCCGAAAAGGGTTGGAATGTTAACCTGAATTATAATGTTGTGGGTAAACGCATTGCCTACGTTGGAACGCCAACCAACCCGCATACCTGGGAACTGCCCCGGAATGCGCTCGACCTGACCATTCAGAAAAGGTTTGGTGAACATTTTATTTTAAAAGCTGGCGTAAACGATATTCTGAACCAACCGGTAAAGTTTGCGCAATATCACGGTGCTAATGAGGATATCGAGGTTTACACCCGAAAATATATCCCAAACCGGCAGTTCACGGCAAGTATTACATGGATTTTATAACAGATATACTATTACAGATGAACGAATTTTTAACAACTTAAAAAGAATAATCATGAAAAAATTTATACTGTTCATTATTGTGCTGACATTACTGGCAGCAAGCGCTCGGAGTCAATCGATTGACAACAATTTCTTCCAAAAGGTAAGTTATGTAGGCGCCTTTGATGGCATCAACGACTGGACAGCCGGATGGGCCGAATGGGACCCGGTAAACAAAAACTACCCCGAACCAACGGTTACCAAAGGAAACGGACAGTTCTCACGTTCAGAAGGACTGCACATCAAAGCCGATGAAACATGGGAAGGTGTGATAAAACTCAACGGCTGGGTTTATGTTGACGCAGGCGCAACCCTTACCATTAAACCTGGAACAATTATCCGCGGTACCAACAAAAGTGTGCTCTCTATTGAAAAAGGCGGAAAAATTATGGCCGTTGGTACAAGTGCAAGTCCAATCGTTTTCACCTCTTCGCAGGGAGTCGGTTTCCGCTCAAACAGCGACTGGGGAGGGCTGGTTATCAACGGTAATGCTGTTACTAACCTTGCCGGTGGCTCAGGCACTGCCGAAGGTGGCATCGGTTCTCCATACGGAGGCACTGACAACGACGACAATTCAGGAGTCCTTGCATACGTTCGTATTGAGTTCCCAGGCTACGAAGTTGCTACCGGAAGCGAAGTTAACGGTCTGACCCTTAATGCTGTTGGAAGAAAAACAACAATCGGCCATGTTCAGGTTTCTTACTCGGGTGACGATGGTATTGAATTCTTTGGTGGTACAGTAAATGCAAAACACCTGATTTCGTACAAAACCGAAGACGATGATTTTGATACCGACAATGGTTTCAGCGGAATGGTGCAGTTCATGGTTATCCTGCGCGACGCGACAATTGTGGATACCGACACCGCCAACGGTTTTGAATCGGACAATGACAGCAGCGGAAGCGATGCTTCACCGAAAACAACCGCCATATTCAGCAATATGAGTGGTTTTGGCGCTGCAAAAGACCTGGCTACCTACAACTCCTTGCCACAGAATCATAAAGAAGGTTCCACAATGCGTATCCGCAGAAACAGCCGGATTTCAGTTTATAACTCGCTGTACCTGGGATGGGGACGTGGGCTCAGGTTCGAATCAACCGGAACCCAAAATGCCGCAGTTAACAACGAAATGACAGTGAAAAATACTTTCATAGGCGATATTTTTGGCGATAAATTCAGGACCGACGGAACCACTTTCACCGCTGCCCAACTCGAATCCTGGTTCCTCGAAGCAACAAAAAGAAATAAAGTACTGGCAGCCGGAAGAGATGCCAAAATTACCGACCCGTTCAATCCAACAAAACCAAATTTCCAGCCAATGGCAGGTTCGCCCGTATTTAACGCTTCGTACTGGACAACTACTTCGGCATTGAAAATTAAAGCAGCCGATTCAGAAATTAACGTGCTAAACTATCCAAACCCGTTTAACGGTTCAACAAACATTGAATTGACTTTAAAAGACGACGCCCCGGTGAGAATAATGGTTTACAATCTTTCTGGATCAATTGTAAGTGAGATTTATAATGGTGAACTTTTTACAGGGACTCACCAGTTCAGATTCGATACACAGAGATTACCCAAAGGATTGTACATAGCAAAAATTAATGTTGACAACCAGATGAAAACCCTGAAAATGACAGCTCAGTAAACTTTATGGATAAAGTTTTTTTGACAAAAAGATGCAGTGTTTGATAACCACTTCGATTATCAAAAAAAGTAAAAGGCCCCGGACGAAAGCACGGGGTCTTTTCACAAACTTTAAAAATTTGAAGTATTTTTATAACAAAAAAATAATGAAGAAGATAATTTTGATTGCAGGGATTTGTATTCTGTTTCTGAATATTATAAGGGCACAGGAAATCAAGGAAGTTGACGGCCTTTATTACCAGAATGGCCAGCTTTATACAGGTGAGTATATCAGTCGTTGGGATAACGGTAAGGTTAAAATGACCGCCAAAATTTCGGAAGGAAAAAAAGAAGGAATCGTTCAGATATTTTTCGAAAACGGGCAATTAAACGAAATTCGTTCGTACAAAAACAACCAAATGGATGGCACCTGGGAAACGTATAATATTTACAAAGTTAAAGTATCGGTTGCAAATTATAAAAACGGTCTAAAACAAGGCAAATGGTACATTTACGATGACAAGGGAACCCTTTTATACGACATGGAATACGCCGACGGACAGAAAACCGGGACCTGGAGAAAATATGATGAATCGGGGACTCTGGTTAGTGAACGCAAATACTGATCCTCCTCAAAAAATGTAACAAAACTGTAATATTTCTTTAATAGCCATTTAACAGCACCAAAGTATTTTTACATTGGAATTAATAAAAAAATTTCAATAAAATTTAAAAATACGAAAATGAAAAAGATACTGATTGGTTTATTGTCACTCATGTTGACAGTAGCAGTTACAGCAAAGGAAAATGAAAATAAAAAAGAAGCAACTACCGACAGTGCAGCAACTGTGGCTTTGAACGGCTCTATTTCCGATGCAAATTCAGGTGAATCGCTTGTTGGTGTTGAAGTAAAAATTGAAGGTACCGATTTAAAAACCTACACCGATTTTGATGGCAATTTTACTTTTAACAATGTAAAACCGGGCGAATACAAGGTGGTTGCAAATTATATTTCTTACAAACCTGGTTCAGAAAAACTTGAAGCCAGTGCAAAAAACAACGAGTTGAAATTAAAACTTCAGCCTTCGAACTAAATAATAGCATAGGTTTTTTAAATACGATCTGCTGCCGCACGATTGCATCGTGTGGCATTTTGTTTTATAAAACCACGCGATACAATCGCGCCGGAACATGGGTGTTTGTTTCAATTTTATTGTATTTAATCCACCGTTTCAAGTTTCCAACCATTCTTTTTAAATGGTCTTCATTCAGGAAAATATTGGTCCAATAGTTAAATCTTTCGCATTGAACACTAATGTAATATGTCATAATTGCTAAACAGGCATAATTTAAAAACTCCTTTTCTTCATTACTAATTTCTGTTACAGTTCCGTAACCTTAAATGAAACTCTCCGCTTTTATTTGATATTCTTCTTCGTTCAATTTAGTCGCAAGCAACTGAAACAGGAAATATGAATGGTTTCTTTTAAGTGAAGTAAAAGTCTTAACTCTTCTTCAATTTCTAATTTTGTCCGCCAATTATGTGTGTAAACTCTAAAAACGAATTTATTTTCGACATCTTGAACAATATATAAATGGTTCATTGCAAGTCGGAATATGCTACATTCTGTTTTGTCGCTCAGTCCATATTTTTGTTGAATAAGTTTTCCAAGTTCATTTGAAGAAAGTGTGCAATTTATTGTCGGAAATTTTTCTTTCATTAATTCTTTGTTTGTCTATTGGTCCCGTTCGTTCTACAATGACGGCTAACGGTTGGCATATTACCGCGTTTAGGCACTGGTTGTTTTTATCTTATTCATTTACGACAACTTTATCATAACGAAATGTCGGATTTGGATAACCTGGACTTAAACATTTCC
>JBBIVS010000048.1:0-12534 GCA_037439605.1 Draconibacterium sp.
GCCGGAAAAAAGAATTTCGAACTGATTGTTCAACCCGACGAGCGCTCAAGTGTAACCGGGATTTCCACCACAAAAAATGTGTTGCTCATTAACATGCTGAACAACGTTAAAAGCGAACTTTACAAATACTCCCGGAACAACGGTTGGAAGAAGGAAAAAATCAACGCACCTGAATTTGGAAATATAACGCTGAGCACAGCGGATGAAAACAGCGACAAATTCTTTTTCTATTTCACCAATTTTCTTGAACCACCAACTTTGTATTTTGGCGATGCTGCAACCGGTGAAATTAAAAAGGTAAAATCGTTGCCCTCATTTTTCCCAACCGAAAAATACAAAGTACAACAATTTGAGGCTGTTTCGAAGGATGGCACAAAAATTCCGTATTTTGTTGTTAGCGATAAAAATCTGATATACAACGGTAACAATCCCACTCTTTTATATGCTTACGGTGGATTTGAACAACCCATGCTACCTTCATACAACGCAACAACAGGAACTGCCTGGCTCGAAAAAGGAGGTGTTTATGTATTGGCTAACATTCGCGGCGGTGGAGAGTTTGGCCCGAAATGGCACCAGGCCGGGCTAAAAGAAAACCGTCAGCGGGTGTACGACGATTTTCATGCTGTGGCTGAAAGTTTGATTGAAAAGAAAATTACATCACCTAATAAACTGGGCATTTTTGGCGGCAGCAACGGTGGATTGCTGGTTGGTGTTGCCTATACGCAACGAGCTGATTTGTATGGCGCTGTGGTATGCGCAGTTCCGCTTTTCGACATGAAGCGTTACAACAAATTGTTAGCTGGCGCCAGTTGGATGGCTGAATACGGAAATCCTGATATTCCCGAAGAATGGGAATACATCAGCAAATATTCACCTTACCAAAATATTCAACCTGGAATGAAATACCCCGAAGTTTTCTTTACCACATCAACCCGTGACGACCGTGTTCACCCTGGACATGCACGAAAAGCAGTTGCAAAAATGGATGAACTGGGCTACAAGGTTTATTATTTCGAAAACACCGAAGGTGGCCATGCCGGCGCTTCAACCAACGAACAGCGCGCTCAAATGTATGCGCTGATTTATGCTTACTTGCAGATGAAATTGATGGATTGAAAAATGGTGAAATTGCTTTTTACTTTTCTCATTATTGCAAGTCTTTCGTGGCAAGTATCATCGCAAACCACTCTCGATGAAATATCCACATTCCGGCAAACGATGTTGCGGGTTGTTATTCAACTGTTATAGCCCGTTTGATTGTTGACGACATAACAAAACCCGACGATCGCGATAAGGCAAAATACTTGATGAGTGTTGGAGGCGACTGGTGGGAATCTTTAACCGCACCTTGGGATAACTGGAAAACAAACTGGGACATCGGCATTGGCAGGTTCAGGTTTATCACTTCCGAATGGAAATCGTTTAACATGTATTCGGTGCCGGAAGGGCCCTTTTTTACGGGACGCTGCAAACCGAAACAACGGTATTTATATAGTACAGTTAATTACTTCCAAATCAACTGTCAGCAAAAAAAATATTTGTAACCAATTAATTCTTCTGCTGAAAAAATCGGGAAAAAGGGTGTTTAAAACAATATACAAACATAAAATCTCCGCTTATTTCCAGGGTTCAACATTTGGGTTATCCCTGTTAATGCAATCAAAAATCCAGGGCGAATATTTTGGTGTGACCGTATTTTCATTGTTTTTGGTACGTTTAAAAACGCTTTCATGAATGCACGGTTCGCCATGAGTGTCCCTGTTCCAGCTTCTTTTTTGTTTCGCCATCCATTTTCCAGGAATTTTCTTTTGCTCATTGTGCATCATCCCGTTCACATCGGGTTTTGAAGCAAGCAATTTTTGCCATGCTTTCGATTTCTTATAAATCAGTAAATCCCTGGCTGTTGCTTCCTGTACCATCCATTGCAACGAAATATTTGAAAGATCTTCCTCACGGTAACCTCCGCCAACGTCGGTGTGAACCCCGGCAAACCAAACCTGTTTCATTTTCCCATCCGTGTCATTCTGTAAAGTATTCCATATCACCGGCAGGAAACTTTTCCGTTCCTCGTCAATAGAAAATGCCTGACGGGCAAATTCAACACTTTCGCTTAAATCGAACGAATGAAATTTATGCGGGAAAAACAAATCGAACACAGCGCTTAACCATTTTACAGGCAAACCCAAAGCTGCAACAGTGTCCCAAACACCAAGGAATTTGATTTTGCACCACATGGTGTGATGCTTTTCGATAAAAGCAGCCGCTTTTTGCTCGCGTTTTTCCTTGTTCTTTATCCTGTAAATTTTAAATGCCTTTGGAATTAAATCGGCCCTCGATTTGGGCAATACTCCAAACAAGTGAATAAACCCTGATAAACTTCTAACCGTGGCCGCTCCCCTGCTAAAACCAAAAAGATAAATATTATCACTGCCTTCAAAATTCTCAAAAATAAACCGGTAACAATCCAGAATATTTTTTGAGAAACCCTTACCCGCTATTAAACCTGTAATTTTTCTCCAATCGGTGCCAAGTCCCGGATCATAAAATGCAATTTGCCTTGCCGTTCTGTCCTCAACCATGTTAAACAGCTTGTAAACATTGGTGTTGCTGCCAACTCCACCCTTTTGACCAGTCCCATCAGAAAATACCACTATATTTTTACCCATTTTTAATGTGTTAATTTTGAAATGTTTTGGTGAAAGTTACGGCAGTTAAAGCTTATTTGCAATATCAACCCGAAAAAAACAGGAATCGCAATATCCACTAAACCATTTTAATCAAACAATTTTCAGAATAAAATACCAAATTATTCATTATTATTTTGTAAATTGTAATGCAAAACCAGTTACCATAATTTAAATTCATCGGTTACTGCCATTAAATCAGATATTATATAGCAATAGTAACCATGATTATAACATACGCCGGAATCCTTTTTAAAGAAGATAAATGGCCAATTTCAGGTAAAAATTTTGCTTGTCTTGATAAGTGATAGAACAGTGGGCCACGCACATTTGGAAAAGAAAGGCTTTTATGGCTGGTGAAAGCTTTGCTTTTCAGTTAAACACCGGCTTATGAATTAAAAATTGATTACAATGAGCGAATTCATTCAAAAAACAGGATTAGGATGGTTGCCTGATTATCCTGATTTCAGGGATTACACCGAAGAAGAAAAATCGGTAAAAACGATGCTGAACAAAGTTGGAGTTGTAAAAGCAGTGAAAAGTGCCTTACCAACTTCAGTGGATTTAAGGGCATGGTGCTCGCCTGTCGAAAATCAGGGCTCAATTGGTTCGTGTACAGCCCATGCAGGAGTGGGCATATACGAATATTTCGAACGCAGGGCATTTGGAAAACACATCGATGCATCGCGGCTTTTCCTCTACAAAACAACGCGAAACATGCTGCACTGGACAGGCGACACCGGTGCGTTTTTGAGGACAACCATGGGCGCATTGGTGCTTTTTGGCATACCACCCGAAGAGTACTGGCCTTATGTAACTGCCGATTATGAAAAAGAACCTCCGGCATTTTGTTATGCCTTTGCACAAAATTATCAGGCTTTGAGTTACTATCGGCTCGATCCACCGGGGACATCAGTAAGCGCATTGCTTACAAGCATTAAAACCAACCTCGCAGGCGGATTGCCATCAATGTTTGGCTTTACGGTTTACAGTTCATACACACAAGGCTCTTCAACCGGGAAAATACCATATCCCACCAGCGGTGAAAAAATTGTTGGGGGACATGCTGTTGTTGCGGTGGGGTATGATGATAATATGAAAATTAAAAATACCAGTCCGGGTGCAACAGAATACAAAGGGGCCATTCTAATCCGGAATTCATGGGGTACTGGATGGGGAAGCGGCGGTTATGGCTGGCTTCCTTACGAATATGTAATAAAAGGGCTTGCGGTTGACTGGTGGTCGATGATTAAAGGCGAATGGGTTGATACCGGGGCGTTTAAACTTTAAAAAGAAACAAGAGACCAAGGAATATACAAAGATGAAGAAAACGAAAACATTGAAATAGAAATGATGAAAGGGAACGATTTGAAAGGGTTGTTCCCTTTTTTATCTAGTAGCATTGAAATTTAAGGTGCTAAAATTAAAATGTGAATTATTTTCAGGCTAATTTCAACACCTGAATTTCTACGTAAAAAATCGCTGCTTTATTGAAAATTGTGTGAAACCGATATGAAAACTTTTGTAATCATTCTACTTCTGATTTTTTCTTTAAATGAAGCAAATTCCCAAATCGTGGAAACCCAATCCGGAAAGATTCAGGGCAGAAAGAATGGAAGTATTTATGAATTTCTGGGGATTCCGTTTGCAAAACCACCCGTTGGCCCGATGCGTTGGAAAGCGCCTGAAAATCCGGTAAAATGGCCGGGAATTTTGCAAACAACCGAATTTGCGCCGGTATGTCCCCAAAAACGGTTTACGCAGAAAGACACTTCAGTAATCACCGAAGGCAACGAGGATTGTCTTTATCTGAATATTTGGACGCCAAATCCAAATGCAACCGATTTGCCCGTCTTGGTTTTTATTCATGGCGGCGGCAACCAGCAGGGTGGCGCAAGCCAAACTTCGGGAAATACACAAATGTACTCTGGTAAAAATATGGCCGAACGCGGAAATGCTGTAATTGTAACCATACAGTACCGGTTGGGGCCGCTGGGTTTTTTGGTCCATCCCGGGCTGGCCGCCGAAAATGAAATGAAACTTTCTGGCAATTACGCTGTACTTGACCAGATTTTGGCTTTACATTGGGTGCAAAACAACATCGCATCGTTTGGCGGCAACCCATCGAAAGTGATGATTTTTGGGGAAAGCGCAGGCGGGGTAAATGTTGGAAATTTGATGACAACCCCAATGGCAAAGGGTCTGTTTCAGATGGCTTGCATCCAAAGCGCCTCGCCGGTAATCGGCAGTTACAAAGATTCCGAAAACAAAGGAATTGCTTATGTTGACAGTTTCATCCGTTCAGGCACAAATACTGAGAAAATTACCTACATGCGTAATTTACCTGCAGATTCGCTGTTGCAATTCGCAACCAGTCCCCTCGAAGCAGGCATTGTTCAAATGAACTGGCAGCCGGTAGTTGATAAATATATTTTTCATGATTTTCCGAAACCAATTTTTGAAAGTGGCAACTATAACAAAGTTCCGTTGATAATTGGTTCAAATGCCGACGAAATGAGCCTTGCAGCGCCTCAAACAGTTTTGCCGCTAATGGTTACTGCGTTGATCAAGAAAAGTGTGCCTGCTCAATTTCAGGAAAAAGCTTTTGAACTTTATCCACCAGGATCAAATTCTGCCGAAGCGAAAAAATCGTACATCAACATTTTAACCGACGCACAGTTTACAGTAAATGCCCGAAGGACAGCCAAGTGCGTCAGCCAGAATCAAACACAACCCGTGTGGCGATATTTTTTTACCCACAAGCACACCATTCCGCAACTTGAAACATTTGGTTCGTACCACGGAATGGAATTGTTCTATGTTTTTAACAACTGGGAAAACACGCTTTTAGGATCGGGATTTTTGTTTAAGCCCGAAGACAAAGCCGTTCAGGACGCCATGTTGAAATACTGGGTGAACTTTGCCAACACCGGAAATCCTAATGGAGATAATTTGAAAAACTGGCCGCAATACCAAAGTTCAACTGATTGTTACCTTGAAATAAAGTCAACCCCCGATGGAAACCAAACCGGTTTAAGAACTGCCCAATCTGATTTATGGGACGATGTAGCAGGTTTTGTGGGTTGCTCAGGTACAGTTAACTTGCAGGCAAACAATAATCAGCAATTAACTCATTTCTATCCAAATCCAAATGATGGCATCTTTTGGATTAATCTGAATGAAGTTTACAATTTTGAAATTGTGGTATATAATTCATCAGGACAAAAAATAGCTGTTCCGGTTTATTCCGGACAAGTGGATTTGAGAAAGCAAAAAGGCGGAATTTATTTTATCGAAATAAAAACAAAACAGGAAATTTACCGGGGGAGAATTATAAAAAGGGACTGAAGGACTGAATTACTGAATTACTGAGGGACTTGAAGTTATAATCCTTTTGGTTTTATGTGGTTGTTGCCTTTTCTGTTTTGTCTTTTTTTTCTTCCAGAAAACGGCTGATAAACTGTATTGCAGAATCTTTCAATGCATTGTACTTTTTCGAAACAAGAGTTGTTATTCCAAACTGAATTGCAAGCCCGACTAATTTAAGCAATGGATTTTTTGATTTACCAACAACCATCTTTTTTGTAATGAAACCTGTTGTCATTCCGGCAACTATTTCAACAAAATCCTGTTTGTATTTATCGGTGGAATAAAATTCATTGACAATGTTTTTGAGTATATTCAGTGGTTTAAGATTTTCGTAAACGTTCAACAATTCACTCTTAAGCAATCGACCTTCTGCTTCCTGTTTAATTTCAAGTGCTTTAATTTCTTCCTGAAGCGATTCTTTTGTGTATTTTTTTTCCATACCCCCTATTAATTCAACATTTGATTTATCATGGAGTCGTTCAAAGGTTTTTTAATCCATTTATTTCTGAAAGCAAACAGAATAATTGCAACCAATGCGTAAAAACCGGCAACCACAAAAAATCCAATATAGCTTCCACCCATAATTTCGCCCAACCAAAGCGCTACTCCAAAGTTTAATGTTATAAAAAACAAAATAAGCGCTATAACAACAGCAGCATAAGCAACCAAACCCGATGTGCCGTCGGCAATTTTATCAACTGCTTTTAACTTAATTAATTCAATGCTAGTTTTACTGTAAGTCTCCGCACTATTTATAAGCGAGTTGAAATATTTGAATTTTTCTTCCATTTCGATAATAATATTGGGTTACAAAAAACTGATACAATTATAATATTTACCCACTTAAACAAAAAAAGAAAACTGTAATTACAAACTTCTTTTTTACTGAATTTGAGTTAAACAGAAATTGTAATTACAGTTTCAGAAAAATTTACCCTGCCGCTTCATTTTTTACTTCTTCCTTCGCTGATTCAAATTTTTCAGCGACTTTGTCAACAAATTCACTAAATTTTTCTTTCAGCTCATCGGCATACTCTTCTCCCTTACTAAGAATTTTTTTCCGGGTGGTAGATCCTTTATCCGGGGCAAATAAAATGCCCAGCAATGCACCGGCGGCTGCACCGGCCAAAATCCCTAAGATTACTTTTCCTGAACTCATATTGTTAATTTTTAAATGTTTACTAAAAATAATGATTTCAGACGACTTATACACCATATTTTCATTAAAATCTGATTAAAAAATCAAATTATTCCATATTTCAAAAAAAATCAGTTCAGCAATCCCCGCGCCTGGTTTACAGTTTCAACCGGCAAGCGGCAAATACCTGAATTACAAACATAAATCAAAGTTTTTCCCATTACCAGTCGGCCATTTAATATTGGAACATCGCTCTTTGATTTTGAGAATGACCACAAAATATTTGGATGAAAACCTGATTGTATTTCGCGCAATAACTCTTTCGATTTTTCGCCTGAAATAACAACTTCAAAATACGGTTCAGTAATTTTTAACATGAGGGTGCCCCAGTTGGCATAAGCCATCGGATAACTTGAAAACTGTGATGCAACCGGATTCAGCATTCTTTTGGCAACATTCAGATATTCGGGTTTTCCCATAATCAAATACAATTTATGCAGATTGTTTGCCATTACCGAATTGGCCGCAGGAATTACATTATCCTCTTTTTGAAAATAATTGATAACCAAAGAATTAGCGCATTGATCCGAAAAATAGAAAAGCCCGGTTTCCTTAACATAAAAATGAGCAAAACAATATTCAGTCAATTTTTCAGAAAGGTGAAGCCATTGTTCTTCTCCCGTAACTTCAAACAGCGAAATAAAAGCCTGGACTGTGATTGCATAATCTTCGAGAAAACCATCAATTGAAGATATTCCATTTTTCCATGAATGAAAAAGCTTTCCGCTGGATTGCATGACATTTTCTTTAATAAAAGTTGCATTCTTCAATGCCAACTCAAGAAATAAATTATCGCCAAACGCAATATTAGCATCTATCAAACCTTGAATTACCAGCGCATTCCACGATATTAATGTTTTATCATCGAGTCCCGGACGAACCCTTTTCGAGCGGGCTTCAAGCAAAATATTTTTCCAGTTTTTAACTTTATTCCGAAGTTGTTCCAACGTTAAATTGTGATTTTCAGCAAAGGTTTCGTCAGATGTTTGGCGCAGCAAAATGGAGTTTCCATGCTCCCAATATCCCATTTTATTTACATTTAAATAGTGCGAAAAGAGATCAAAATCATTTTTCAGGAAGTCCTTCAGTTCAGTAACATTCCAAACATAAAATTTTCCTTCTTCACCTTCACTGTCGGCATCGAGCGATGAATAAAATGCGCCCGATCTATCCATCAGTTCGCGTTCAATAAAATTTGCAGTTTCGTAAACCACAGTTTTAAATTCGTTGTCCCCAAACTGCTGAAAACCCTTTGAATAAATGCTCAGCAATTGTCCGTTATCATACAGCATCTTTTCGAAATGAGGAACTTTCCATACTTCATCAACCGAATAACGTGCAAAACCCCCGCCAACCTGGTCGTAAATCCCACCACGCGCCATTTTCAGCAAAGTAGTTCTAACAAATTCCAGCACATTTTCATCGGACTTTATAAATCCGTAATAAAGCAGAAAATCGAGATTTACCGGCATCGGAAATTTGGGCGCTCCTTTTCTTCCGCCATTTTCCATATCGAAAGTCTGCTTCCACCTGGCAACTCCGTTTTCAAGCATTCCTGAATTTAAAGGCAGAACATTTTCTGAAGTTTTTATGAATGATGCCTGTTCAATACCGTTTTGAAGACTTGCAGCGTATTCCTCGGTTTGAATACGGTTCTTCCTGTAAAAATCATCAATCGCCTCCAGATTTTTCATCCAGCTCACTTTCGGGAAATAAGTACCTCCCCATATTGGCCGGCCATCGGGAATGGCAATTACATTCAGCGGCCAGCCGCCTTGTTGCCCAAGCAGTTGAACAGCAGTCATATAATAATGGTCAACATCGGGTCTCTCCTCACGATCCACTTTTACACAAACAAAATTTTCATTCATTATTTTTGCAACCTGTTCGTCTTCAAAACTTTCGCGTTCCATTACATGACACCAGTGACAAGCTGCATAACCTATACTAACCAAAAGTAATTTATTTTCTGTTTTTGCCTGATCAACTATTTCCGCGCTCCAGGGATTCCAGTTTACCGGATTGTGCGCATGTTGCAGCAAATACGGCGATGTTGAATTTATGAGCTTATTCGTATGTAAATGTTCCATTCAATTTGTTTTTAGATAATAAAAGTAGGGTAAAATCATCTCTAATCTGTAATAATATGAAACAAATAAAAATTCAATATCGCTTTAAATCAACATAAATAATAAAATTTATAACTTTCGCACTTCAAAATTTTAAAAATAATGCCATGTCAAAAACAATTAAAACCATTGCTTTCATAGTTACTTTTTCAATCCCCGTATTGATGTTTTCGTGTATCAACACTGATGTACCGGAGCGGACAGCAGAAACCGAACAGCAAGAGCTGAAAGAAGCCATTGCAAAACTTGAAAAGGCAAATTATAATGTCGATACGACCAAACTGGGCGTTTTTTATGTTATGAATAAATTGGGAACAGGTTCATACCCGCAAAAAAGTGATACCTGCTATTTGATTTACACAGGATTTTTTCTGAACGGCGGTATTTTTGATGCCTCTGCATATTACGCCCAGGATAGTATCTGGAAATTTAATTATCTGGAAGTTAATCTGATACCTGGGTTTAACGATGGTATTGCCCTTTTAAACAAAGGCGCCGAAGCCGAAATTATAATCCCATCAAGTCTGGCTTACGGCTCGAGTGGTTATGGTGAAATCCCTCCTTATACACCTCTGGTTTTTTCAATGAAAATGAGGAATTTAAAACCCAAAAAATAATGCTTCATTAAAATTATCACAAATTAATTGTCCGTTTTTCCTTATTGCTTTTTAAACATGCCTCCAGAATTTTAAGGACTTCAACGGCTTCTTCGGGTTTTACAAAAAGTTCCGCACCATTTCTGATTGCATCGGAAACATTGTTATAAAAAATATTGTAATTGCCCGGTAAGGTTTCAACAATTTCCTCGAAATCCTTACCATCTTTTTCATAAAATAATGTTCCCCACTCTTCTGGCGGTTCGGTTCCCCAGTTTTCGCCAACAGGTAAATTGCCTGATTTCAGCAATTCTTCCTGCGGATCGATTCCACTTTTATAAAATGAGCCAGATTCGCCATGCAAAATATAGCGTGGCCCGGGTTTCTTTACAAGATAACTGCATTTTAAGAGCGCAGAAAATTTTTCGTATTCGAGCCTGATATCGTAATAATCGGTTACCACTCCCCCATTTCTTACAATTTTTAAATGTGCAGTTACCGCCAGCGGTTTTCCAAACAAAACATAAGCCTGATCGACCATGTGCGAACCCAAATTATACAAAACTCCCGCAAATTCATCGCCTTCCTCCTTCCACGTGCCGGGAGTGATAAATGTGCGGTAACGATCATAATGTGATTCAAATTCAATTAGCCTGCCCAGTTTACCTTCTGCAAGCACTTTTTGCACTGTTCTGAAATCGCCATCCAACCGGCGATTTTGATAAACAGCAAGCAACAAACCCTTCTCACGGGCAAGATTTACCAACTCTTCAGCCTGAACGCTACTCAAGGTCACCGGCTTTTCAACCACAATATGTTTACCATTTAATAAGGCCTGCTTGGCCATTTCGTAATGAAATTTGTCAGGTGTATTTACTATTACAAGTTCAATTTCGGTGTTATCAAGAATTTCGGTGTAAGACCTTACAATTTCGGCTTCGGGAAACAAATAACGTGAGTTGCTTTTGGTTCGTTCCAGGACGTTAACTACCTCGAAACCACGGTTTACCCTTAATAAAGGGCCATGAAAAACCAGTCCCGACATGCCAAATGATGCAATTGCAGTTTTAATAGATGTGTTCATATTTTTAGTTTCAAGCTTGCTAATTATAAATCACAGGTTAAAGTTGCTGAATAACATCTAAAATAAATGAAATTGATTTAACCAATCTGTAAAATAAAACGATTTTTGATTGTAATTTCGAATTGAAAATAAATGCAAATCTAAAATAATTAAATAATGGAAAAACTTGTTAATAGTTACCTGCATACTTTTTCGTGTTACAATCTTGAAACAGGCGATTTTCCGGGGCCTGTGGTCACAATATCGCGTCAGTCCGGATGTTCTGCCCAGCGAATAGCAATAAAGCTATCGAAGATTCTGACTGGCTACAGTTACATGTCGGAAACAAAAACCGATGCTGAATGGGAGTGGGTTGACAAAAAGGTGTTTGCCAAAGTTGTGAACGAAATGATAAACGATATTGAAGCAGGCGATTACAATGACAAGGACGAAGCAATAAGCATGTTAAAGGAAGTTTGGAAAGCTTTTGCCTAAGAGAAAGTTTATGATATTCTGGATGATAAACTGATTCAGATTTTAAAGGGAATTATTTGTCGTTTGGCTTATGAAGGCCGTAAAATTATTGTTGGCCGCTCGGCAGGAGTAATTTTAAAAAACGTGCCAAGCAAGCTCAATATCAGGCTTGAAGCTCCAACTGAGTGGCGAATAAACAGGGTTATGCAATTAAACGATTTAACCCAGACTGAAGCTGCTGATTATATCAATGAAATTGACACCAAAAGAGATTCGTTTATCGAAAAAATTATTGGAAGAAAAGCAGAAAATAACGATTTCGATGTAATTTTTAATTATGCTTCGCTTGAGGATGATGAAATAGTTGATGCAGTTGTAAATATTCTTCGCAATAAAAATATAATTTCGCAACGCATTGGGTATTAAAATCAATTTTGATTTTAAATGTTTCAATGTGAAATTGTTGGGTAATTTTATTACAAAACTTAATCTCACCTTACAAAACCTTCCTTCGGGAAGGTTTTTTCATTAAAATCAAAAAAAAAAAACATTAAAAAGTAGCGAATCTGCCAAATAGTGTTTTAATTTGTAATACGAAGTTTAAAAGTTTTACTGTTAGGGATTTAACTTGATTTTATTTTTTTAATTTTTTATTGAAAACTTAATCTGCAAAAACAAATCGCCGAATGCAAAACCCTTCCAATTTATTATTATTTAATATTCATTATTGTTTAAATTTTTTATGAATTTATTTGTTGCAAAGTTAAGCTCATCAACCACTGGTGACGACTTACAAGAACTCTTCTCCAAACACGGAGAAGTAACATCTGCCAAAGTAATAATTGACAGAGAAACCGGTAACTCAAAAGGGTTTGGTTTTGTTGAAATGGCTAACGACGATGAGGCAAAAGCCGCAATCGCCGCCTTAAACGAAACTGAATTGGATGGAAAAGAGATTGTGGTTAAAGAAGCCAATGCCCGCGATGAACGTCCTCGCAGTTCAGGACAAAGAGGCGGT
>JBBIVS010000049.1:0-12520 GCA_037439605.1 Draconibacterium sp.
AAGGGGTACCCGAAATTTTGAACTATTTAAAAAGGAAACGTTATCATTTAAATATTATCACTAACGGGTTTTCAGAAGTACAACGCCAGAAGATTGAATCCTCAGGATTAAAACCCTTCTTTGATAAGATTTTTATTTCAGAGGAAATTAAATCGCCAAAACCTGAACGGGCAATTTTTGAATATGCGGTTAAATCATCGAATGCAACAAAAAATCAGAGTATAATGGTTGGCGATGATTGGGAAGTTGACGTTATGGGAGCCTTAAAATTTGGAATTGATGCTGTTTATTTTCAAAACAAAAATGAGGAAGACCTGACAAATATCATGAATCAGAAAAATTCATTATTTAAAGTTTTTCAAATAAACACAATTTCACATCTTAACTTCATTCTTTAACTAACAGTTAAATGCCAAATTACAATTAAACCGGTTGAAGATTCATTGTTGTACACATTATTCAAAACAAGCGCAATAGATGCTGTAATAATTTGTTTGTATATGCGGAATATTCCCTGATTATATTATGAAAACGAACAAATAAACTTGGATTCGTTATAAATTAAAATGCGAATAAACTTATTTGTTTCAATTTTTTTTGTAATTAAATTCTTTTTTTACATTTGCCTTCGTTAAGGTTTATTAACAAATTTATAAGTATGCCTAAATTAAAATCAGGATTTTATTGAAACATGGTCAGCGCCTGTTAGGTGTTGCTATAGGATTGCAAATTGATTTATTATTATAAGCTGTTTAATTATTAATTTAAAACTATTTCTATGAAAAAAATTGCATTTTTTTTGTCGATTTTCCTTTTCATGGGAATTCATGTAGTTCTCGCGCAGACGAAAGTCGTATCTGGTGTGGTTACATCGGCTGACGATGGTACTCCGATTCCCGGAGTATCGGTATCAGTTAAGGGGACAACCCTTGGGACTGTAACAAACATGGATGGAAAATTTGAGCTACAGGTTCCTCAGAATGCCCAAACATTAACATTCTCTTTCGTTGGAATGGAGACTCAGGATGTTTCAATCGTAGGGGCAACAAATGTTAACTTCGCGATGAAGTCTTCAACAATTGCCGTTGGGGAAATTTTGGTGACAGGCGCATATGAAACAAAGCGAGCCGCTAAAAGTACTGCATCGCAAACCCAGGTTATTTCGTCGGAACAATTGAACACGGTTCGCCAGACCAACATCAACAATGCGTTGGCCGGTAAGGTTTCAGGTATCCAGGTCAGGAGCCAGTCGCCGGTGGCATTGGGCCGCACAGGTGAGATCAGGCTTCGCGGAGAAGGCGGTTTTAGCACCGGTGCAGGCGGGGTTGTTTATGTTGTTGACGGGACTATTCTTCCGAATGCAAACGACATTAACATGGATCTTGTTGAAGACGTTTCAGTACTTTCAGGACCCAGTGCTGCAGCACTTTTTGGTTCTCAGGCAGCCAACGGAGCCATTGTTATTACAACAAAAAAGGGACGCGCCGGAGCCAAGGGATTTGGTGTGGATGTGATGACCGGAGTTCAGGTAACCAACGTTTACGTATTGCCCAACTACCAGAATTCATATGCCGGTGGCGCAAATTACGATCTTACTTTATATAACTGGAAACAAGGTGATCCGGAACACTGGAAAGCGCTTGACGGAAAGTATTATCACGACTACTCGGACGATGCAAGCTGGGGACCGCGTATGGTTGGACAGGAATACATTCCATGGTATTCGTGGTACGAAGGTTCGCCGTACACTGGAACAACAGCCAAGTTGGTTCCACAACCCAACAATGCCCGCGATTTCTTTCAAACCGGAAGCCTTGTAAACAATACCATTAGTTTCACAAAAGCAACCGATAAACAAAACACAAGGATAAGTTATGGTAATAACCTGGTTAAAGGTAACCTTCCCGGTACTTCATTGCAGAAACATAACTTCTCCGTCAGGTCGGCAATGGACATCACTGATAGGTTGACAGTTAGCGCAAATGTTAATTTTTATACCACTTTTACCGATGGCGAATTTGACGATGCTTATTCAAATCAGTCAACCGGTTCGTTTAACCAGTGGTTCCACAGGGATTTGGATATGAATATGGTGAAAGAATTAAAGGATTTGCGGACGCCATCGGGCATCTGGGCAAGTTGGAACCATAATAATCCGACTGTTTACAATCCGGCAAACGAAAAACAGTTTTATGCCGGAAACTACTGGTATAATTTTTACAAATGGTTTGATTTGGTGCAGCAGAACACCCGGGCCGATCGTTTATTTGGCGATGTTTCATTCACCTACAAAATCATGGATGATTTAAGTATCAAAGGAACTTATCGCAGGCAACAAAACAATACCTGGTCGGAGGAGATGTACAGTAGCCAGTTGGCTCAAAGTGGTACGCAAACCACAGGAAATCAGCCAAAGGCGAAGGGTTACTACTACACGAGGACTACTTATTCAGTTCGCGAAAACTATGAGGCAATTTTAAATTACTCGAAAAAAATTAATGATTTCGGAATCAACGCCGTTGCCGGGACTGATATTTTTAATTCAGTTTATAAAACAAATTCTGCAGAAACGGTGGATGGATTAAATGTTCCGGATCTATTTGCTATTTCAAACTCTAAAAGCCAGCCTTCAATAGGTAATGACAGACAAAAGGAAAAATATAATGCACTGTTTGTTCGGGGCGACGTGGGTTATAAGGATTTTCTTTTTGCAGAATTTACTTTACGTAACGACTGGTATTCTACATTACCGGATATTAACAACAACGTACTATCCAAATCATTCGGAGGTTCCTTCGTATTCAGCGACCTTTTACAATCGGATTTGCTGTCGTACGGAAAATTAAGGGCTTCATGGGGGGAAATTCCAAGGACTATCGGAATTTACGAGTATCCTGGTTTTGCTTATGGGGTTAATCAATATCAATGGAACGCGAATTTCCTGATGGCAACCCCCGACCGGTTGGTCGATCCCAATATTCACGGCGCGGTTAACCAGCAAAAAGAAATTGGGTTGGAGGTGCGCACACTGCAAAACCGTGTTGGTTTAACCGTAACTTACTGGGACGGCTCTGAAAAAGACATTCCGTATGCAGTTTCCATACCAAGATTCAGTGGTTTTACAGAAAAGTTGATAAACACAGGGGAAATCAGCAAGAAAGGTTGGGATGGAATCGTAAACGTTCGACCGTTCTGGGGTGACTTCAGATGGGAAATCAATGCAACATTCAGTTACCTGATGGAAAACAAGGTTGTTAAAATTGCTGAAGGAATCGACCAGTTTTTTGTTCAAAGCCAGTGGGGCGGCGGCACACCCGATATGGTACACCGTAAAGGCGAAGAATGGGGTCAATTATATGGCGGTGGAAAAAAACTTTTTCAAGCTGTAGACGCCAGTGGTAATCCGGTGGATCATCCAAACAATGGTAAACCAATTCTGACCAACAGCGGGTTATATGTTTCCAATCCAACTACTTACTTCGGAAATGTGCTTCCTAAAGTAACGGGCGGTATTCAAAATAACTTCAGGTATAAAGATTTTGCGCTTAACATGAATTTCGACTATCAGGTTGGTGGTAAATTCTTCTCGTTGTCGGATATGTGGGGAACTTTCTCGGGATTGACAGCACGTACGGCTGTATTGAACGATAAAGGGCTGCCCATCCGCGATCCCGTGGCCGATGGCGGTGGTGTTCATGTTTTTGGCGTGAATGATAAAGGCGAGGATAAGGATTATTATGTGGATGCACAAGAGTATTTCCATAGCTTTTACAACAATGATGTTTACGATGATTTTGTTTATGACCTTAGTTTCTTTAAACTTCGCGAATTAAGTATTTCATACTTTGTTCCAGTGCAGAAACTTGGCATTGGCAACGTGATTTCGAAAGCTGAATTCTCGGTAGTAGGTCAAAACGTTTGGCTGATATATGCCCAAACTAAAGACTTTGATCCTTCTGAAATCAGCCGGGCTGGCGGAGAACGTGGCCAGTTCCCTGGTGTCAGATCTTTTGGCGCTAACCTGAAAGTTAGTTTTTAAGTAGTAGGTTAAACTTTAAAAACGATTAAAATGAAGAAAATATTAAAATATACTTTAACTGTTGTTTTGGGACTGTCACTCATTACAGGTTGCGATTACGGAGATTTTGGGGATACTAATCAAAATCCGGGAGCAACATCCGATCCGATTACTTCGGCGCTGCTTACAAATGTTCAGTCGGGAATAGGCGCTTACGCTACGAATAACAGTTGGCGACCTGCATTGTACTGCCAGTATTTTTCAGAAACGCAATATACCGAAGCATCACTGTATTCTTCTAACAAAGCCGATATTCCGAGTTACGCCGGAATGTTAATGGACCTTCAGAATATCATTAAATATAACACCGATCCTGCAACCAAGGATAAGGTGACTGTAAACGGTTCAAACAACAACCAGATTGCGGCTGCCACTATCCTGAAAACCTACATTTTGTGGGTGATTACAGACCGGTATGGAGATATACCATATACAGGAATTCTTTTAGGTACTACTGAAATAGTTTATGATAAACAGGAAACGGTTTATAAAGGGTTGATTTCGGAACTTAAAAAGGCTGTTGACCTGTTTGACAACGGCGCTGCTTTAAAGGGAGATATTGTTTACAATGGCGACAATGCCAAATGGAAAAAACTGGCAAACTCACTTCGTGTTTTAATGGCTTTAAGGCTATCAAAAAGATATCCCGGAGCTTCAGATTATTCAGCAACCGAAATTAAAGCTGCACTGGCACATAGCGCAGGAACCATTGAATCGAATGCTGATAATTTTGTGATTGCATATCCCGGCGGTAACTTTAAAAATCCGTATTACGGTATGTACGATGGACGTAAAGATTATGGCGAAAGCGAAACCATGGTGAAATTGCTGGGAAGTATCAACGACAACCGGCAGAAAGCTTTTGGTACTTCAACAGAGGGTGTGCCTTATGGTTGGACCCGTTCCCGTATTGAAGGATGGACAAGCACTCATCCCAACTGGTCGAAAGTATTGGATGATCGTTACAGGGCAGAAAACAGTCCTTTGGTGATGGTTGCAGCATCGCATGTATTGCTGGCACGAGCTGAAGCTGCAGACAGGGGCTGGACAACCGAAAATGTTCAGTCGAGATATGAAGCAGGAATTAAAGCTTCTTTTGCACAATGGGGAGTTGGCGAACCTGCAGGCGCTTATTTTTCACAGGCCGATGTAGCGCTTGGCGCAACCGGTACAAACCTGAAGAAAATAGCTACCCAACGTTATATTGCAACCTATCCTGACGGACATCAGGGTTGGGCTGAATGGAGAAGGACAGGGTTCCCGGTTTTAACTCCGGCTCCTGATGCTACTAACAGTTCTAAACAGATACCACGGCGTTTTATTTACGGAAACCATGAATATAACCTCACCGGCGTTGCCCTCCAATCGGCGATTGCCTCGCTGGAAGGTGGTGACACAATGGATTCAAAAGTCTGGTGGGATAAATAATTTTGATACTTTTTCTTTTAAAGAATTAAAAATATGAAAACATTAAGAATTTTAAGACATACAGCACTGGTGTTATTGACACTGTTGCTCGTAAATTCATGCGAAACCATCGAAAGCCCGGAACCCATTGGCGATGCCGGACAAACTTTGGTGAAACTGTTTCCCGCCGGATTTAAACTGATTGCACTTGATGCAGTGGCCACTTCGCAAAAGGCGGTAATGTTCGAGGTAAGAAGAGATGTGCCGAGCGAGGTTGCTTTAAATACTTCGACTACTGCGGTGCTGAAATTTAGTCAGGCCATACTTGATGCATATAATAAAGAAAACGATATGCACCTGGAAAAATTGGATGCTTCTTTGTCAACCATAACTCCTTCGCCGGCTGCCGATGGTTCAATTACCCTGGCATTTGGGCCCGGGGAGTTTTCAAAAAGTATCACCATTACCATTCCAAATGCCACAAAATTCGATTTCTCAAAACAATATGGTATGGCATATAAAATCGAATTTAAAGATGGCGAAGGGAAACTGAGCGAAGGCTCCGAAAAGGAAATTGTTGTACAGGTATTAGTTAAAAACAAATACGATGGAGTTTATGAAGTTACTGCCAATTCACCTATGGTTGACATATTAAATGCAACGTTAACAGGTTATTACCCTTTTATTTATGAGTTGCAAACATCAGGCGCCCACTCCGTAAAATGTTATGACCGCGATATCTGGGGCGATTTTATGCACCCCATTTATAGTGGTACTGCTGTTAGCGGATATGGATTTTTTGGATTGGAAGTTTTCTTTGATCCATCGGGTAATGGCAAAATTATCGACGTTAAAAATCCCTGGGGCAATCCTCCGGCAAATACAAGGTTGCCAAAAATAGACCCGTCTGGTGTAAATGCCTGGGATCCGGCCACAAAAAATGTCAAGTTCAAATACTGGATGATTCAGCCCAGTTTGGTGCCAACACCACCAAACATCAGGGTTTATTTCGATGAAACTTGGACTTACAAAGGAGCAAGATAGTAATCGCAAAAAATGGATATTAAAAAATCCCGGCAGCAATGCCGGGATTTTTTTTGAATTACGTTTTCCTCTTTTTCTTTTTAGCTGCAGGGAAAAGCACATTGTTCAAAATCAACCGGTACCCCGGCGAGTTGGGATACAAGCTCAAATCGGTAGGGTCGTCGCCAACCAGATGGCGGTAATCTTCGGGGTAAACCCTTACTCAATGCTGCGTTTTACCAATTGCTGATATTTATAGGATTTGAAGTTGTTTATTTCAACCCCGTTTCTTAATTTTGTTACGACTGTAACTGTTACAGTCGTAACAAAATTAAGAAATCAAATATGAAGTTCTATAACCGAACCAGTGAACTTGCAGAATTGGAAAGAATACGTAACCTTTCGTTCAACGATTATTCCCGGATGACAGTAGTTACAGGCAGAAGAAGAATTGGCAAAACAAGCCTTATCATGAAATCTGTTGATAATAAAATTACTGTTTATCTGTTTGTGGGGCGAAAAAATGAAGCGGCTCTATGTAACGAGTTTGCTCCGGTTATTGCCAGTTCATTGAATGCTTATGTACCAGAAGGTATTCTGTCATTCAGGTCGTTGTTTCAATACCTGATGGAACTGGCTATGAATCGTTCTTTTAATCTTGTCATTGATGAGTTTCAGGAATTCTACAATATTAATGAAGCTGTTTTCAGCGATATGCAGAATATTTGGGACAGTTACAGGAAAAAAACACACATGAATTTAATAATCAGCGGATCTGTTTATTCTTTAATGCAGAAGATATTCCAAAATTCCAAGGAACCGTTGTTTGGCAGAGCAGATAATATTATCAAATTATCTGCCTTTGATATAGCTACATTAAAGGAGGTCATGCATGATTATAATCCTGAGTACATCAACGATGATTTACTGGCGTTATATACTTTTACAGGAGGCATTCCCAAGTACATTGAATTATTTTGTGATAATGTCAGGCTTGATGTTGACAGCATGATTGAATTTATGGCGCGAGAAAACTCGTCTTTTACCGAAGAAGGGAAGAATCTTTTCATCGAAGAATTGGGAAAAATTACGCCACCTATTTTTCAATTTTAAGTGCTGTTTCGGGAGGAATTAACACACAACCCAAAATTGAATCTGCGCTGGGCAATAAAAGTATTGGCGGGCAATTAAAACGGCTTGTCGAAGTTTACCAAATCCTTGTCCGCCAAAAACCTGTTTTTTCAAAAGAAGGAGCACATGCGGTACGTTACGAAATTCAGGATAATTTTATTCGTTTCTGGTTCAATTATTTTGACCGTCACCGGTCATTAATTGAAATCAAAAATTTCCAGGGGTTGAGAAATATTATAAAAATGGATTATCCCACTTACTCAGGGAAAATGCTGGAACGCTATTTTAAGCAGAAATTAGCAGAAAGTTTTCAATTCAGGGAAATTGGTGCTTGGTGGGAACCCAGGAATGAACAAAATGAAATAGATATAGTAGCAATAAAAACAGACAAAAATCAAGCGCTTGTTGCTGAAGTAAAACGACAAAAGAAAAACTTTAAACCCGATTTACTTTCTGCAAAAATAGAACATCTTAAACACAAAGTACTGGTGAAGTACAACATTGAAACTGGATTCTTCTCGTTGGAAGATATGTAAATATTATGTTTTCCTCTTCTTCTTCTTAGCCGCAGGGAAAAGTACATTGTTCAAAATCAGCCGGTACCCCGGCGAGTTGGGATACAAGCTCAAATCAGTAGGGTCGTCGCCAACCAGATGGCGGTAATCTTCGGGGTCGTGGCCGCCGTAAAATGTCCAGAACCCTTTGCCTTTTTCGCCATGAATGTAACGCGCTTCGCTGGCTGCTTTGTTTTCGCCCATCACCAGGCTGCCCGATTTTAAAACTTCCTTGCGGTATGCGGTGGTTTGACCCATAAATCCTTTAATCAGGTTGCGGTGGTTTTGACAAAGCATGGTTGGAATGGGATCCCATTTTGCCGAAAAATCGAAAATGGTAAAATAGTCGTTATCGCGCAAAACCTGCCGGGTATCGGTTGCATCAATATTCGAAAATTCGTAGGCATACGGGTCCATATTTAATTCAAAATCCCTAAATGCGAAAGTGTGGTTAAAATCCAGCTTTTCCTGCGCTTGTTTGTCGGCAGGGTCACCATCGAACATCGATTCGCAAATGTCAATCCCAACTGAAGCCAGAGAAATATCGTAAGTGTCGGTTGCTGCGCACATGGCAAACAAAAATCCACCGTTCAGCACATATTTTTCTATTTCGCGGGTAACAAACGATTTCATTTCCGAAACTTTCAGGAAACCCAGTTTTTTGGCCAGTTCGTTATTAATGGTTACTTCATGCTGGTACCATGGTGCGTTTTGGTAAACACGCCAGAATTTGCCAAACTGCCCGGTAAAATCTTCATGATGCAGGTGCAGCCAATCGTATTCTTTGAGTTTCCCGTCGAAAATTTCCTCGTCATAAATAACGTCATACGGAATTTCGGCATAAGTTAACACCAGCGTAACTGCATCATCCCACGGTTGTTTGTTGGGTGGCGAGTAAACCGCAATTTTGGGCGCTTTGTTCATCGCCACGGCATCCTGGTTTACATCGGGTTGGGCAATGCCATCCAAAATGGCTGCTGCCTGTGCATCAGTTATCGATTCGAACGAAACGCCGCGCACGGTGCATTCGTTTTCAAAACGGGGCGAATGCTGCATCAAAAAACTGCCGCCGCGGTAATTCAGCAACCATTTTACTTCAATATCGTTTTCGAGTACCCAAAATGCAATGCCATAAGCTTTTAAATGATTCTTTTGCGCATCGTCCATCGGAATCAGCAGATAAATACTTTTCGCTTGAAACGAGAGAAGTAAACTGATGGAAATGATAAATATTTTAAACTTCATGTTTTCAACTCATTTAACCAATTGTCAAGTTTACTCTTTTACCAAATCCAATTTCAACAAGCCTGTATAATGTAGATAACTGAATATCACTGTGTCCGTTCTCAATCCGTGATATAAAACTTTTTTTTGTTCCAGTTTTTAGTGCAAGTTCTTCTTGTGTCATATCAGCTTCTTTTCTTGCATCTCTAAGTATTTCTCCTATTGCAAAGGCTTTAGCTTTTATCTCAAAATCTGTCCTTCTTTCAGTACCAATTTTACCATATCTTTGGTCTAAATGCTCATCAAAGGTTGTAATGTCTTTCATTTTTTGTTTTCTTTCTTTTTATAATCAAAATACTCGTGCATTATTTGAAATGCTTTATAAATTTCTTTTTTCGGTGTTTTTTGAGTTTTCTTTTGAAATCCATTAAAAAGAACAATTAAATTGTCTTCATCAAAACAGCAAAAAATCCTGAAAATATTACTCTCAAACTCAATTCTTATCGCATATAATCCATCGTATCCAGTCATCTGCTCAAAGAATTTTTTTGGTATTCTGTCTGCCACGGTAACAAGAAAAAGAACGTAATCAATTTTATCTTTAATTTTTTCACTCTGGGAATTAAAGAAATTCCAAAAATAGTTTTTGAAATATATCAATTTTCGCTTTTTATCCATTCGGCAAAGTTAACTAATAATGGAACAAAACCCATTATTTCAGTACTTTATTTAAAACGGTGTATTTGATGAAGATATTTTCTGGCTTTCAAAATCTTTGTTGGTTGATATTCCTTTTCCAAAATCGTCATCGTCGTTCATTCTTGAACTGAAAGTTTGGTTGATGCCCCCGAAATTCTTTGCAAACTGTGTTTCCATGTCAGAAAATTTGGCCAGTTCTTTTTTGAACGACAAATGAATATCGCCTGTGGCACCGTTACGGTGTTTAGCAATGATAATTTCGGCAACGCCAAGCAGCGAATTACCCGAATCGTCCTCGGTTATACCGTAATACTCGGGGCGGTGAATAAACAATACAAGGTCGGCGTCCTGCTCAATTGCTCCCGATTCGCGGAGGTCGGAGAGTTGCGGTCGTTTTCCTTCGCGCGATTCGACGGAACGGTTTAACTGCGACAGCGCCAGAATAGGTATATTCAATTCTTTTGCAATAGCTTTCAGCGAACGTGAAATGGTACTTACTTCCTGCTCGCGGCTACCGCGGTTATCGGCGCCGGCAGTCATCAACTGCAGGTAGTCAACAATCACCACTTCAATATCGTACTGCATTTTTAAACGGCGGCATTTTGCCCTGAATTCAAATATCGACAATGCGGGTGTGTCATCGACAAAAATGGGCGCTTTATCTAGGCTCGATATTTTCCGGTTTAAATGTTCCCATTCCCAGTCTTCCAACCGGCCCGATTTCAGTTTTTGTGAACCCAGTTCGGTTTCTGCAGCAATTAAACGCGTAACCAACTGGATTGAAGACATTTCGAGCGAGAAGAGGGCAACCGATTTATTATGTGTTACTGCCATTTCTCGCGCCATTGAAAGCACAAATGCGGTTTTGCCCATCGACGGGCGTGCTGCCACAATAATGAGGTCGGTTTTTTGCCAGCCTGAAGTAATTCTGTCGAGCGCTGTAAAACCCGATGGAATGCCGCTAAGTCCTTCTTTCTGGTTTTTTGCCTTTTCAATTTGAAGAATGGCCTGGTTTAAAATGGGTTTTATCGGAACGGTTTCTTTTTTGATGTTTCCCTGTGCAATCTGGAAAAGCGCCGATTCTGAAAAATCGATCAAATCGTCAACATCAAGGGTGTCGTCATAAGATTTCGACTGTATCTCGGTGGAAACGCGGATTAATTCGCGTTGGATGAATTTCTGGGCGATGATTCGCGCGTGAAATTCGATGTGTGCAGCCGATGCAACACGCCTTGTAAGTTGGGTAATATAAGCCGGCCCGCCAATTTCCTCAAGTTGGTTGCGGTCTTTTAGTTCCTGCGTTACCATTAAAAGGTCAACAGGTTTTTCGTTTCCCGACAGTTTTTTTATGGCTTCGAAAATTTTCTGGTGCTCTTCCTTGTAAAAACTTTTTGTGTCTATAAAATCGGCAACGGTAACGTATGCATCGCGTTCGAGCATCAATGCGCCTAGCACAGCTTCTTCAACCTCGATTGCCTGCGGTGGAAGTTTACCATATTGCGCGTTGATTTGCTCAATGTTAAAGGTGCTGTTGTTATTGCCGCTCTTTTTTCGTTCTGCCATGTTATTTTTATAATATACTTTTCAAAAAACCAAGTTTGTAAAAATGAATTTCAAAATTACAAATTTTAGATGCAGGGGTGAATTTAAGTTGTTGCAGTTTTTTAAACCTCTGCTATTCACAATTGTTAATTGCCCAGTTTGTCATAAATAATCATCGAAATGACATCTTTCAGCTTTAATCCCATTGCGGCAATTTGTTGAGGAATAAAACTTGTGGCGGTCATTCCCGGAGTGGTGTTCACTTCAAGAAAATAAAACTCACCGTCTTTCAGAATGTAATCCATTCTTACAATTCCCTCGCATTGGCACAAATCGTAAATTTCGGAACTGATGTTCTGACATTTTTCAAACAAATGGGAAGGTAGTCTCGCGGGAGTAATTTCTTCGGCAGCGCCTGGCGTGTATTTGGCTTCAAAATCGAAAAATTCATTTTTGGGAAGGACTTCGGTAACCGGAAACACAATTTTTTTGTTTCTGATTTTTACCAGTCCGCAGGTAAATTCCTTTCCGTCGATAAACTGTTCAACCAGCACTTCACTGCTTTCTTCCCAGGCTTTTTCAATGGCGGTTTCCAATTCATCCTGATTTTTTACTTTTGTAATACCAAAACTCGAACCTCCGGCATTTGGTTTAACAAAAACGGGTAATCCAAGTTTTTCAACAATTTCTGCCGGTTTAATTATTTCACCTTTCGAAATTTTAACCGAGGACGCCATTTTAATGTTAAAACTCCTCAGGTAATTGTTGCAAAACCACTTGTTAAAAGTGAGCGACGAAGTATGAACATTGCAAGTGGAATAAGGTATTCCGAGCAATTCGAAATATCCCTGCAAAATGCCAT
>JBBIVS010000050.1:0-10117 GCA_037439605.1 Draconibacterium sp.
CAGCCCGCACCTGTAAGCACAAACTTCTGCGGGATACCATTTTCAATTTCAAGTGGGTCAACCACAAACGCCGAACTGTACAAATGCGATTTCGAAAGCCATTTCCTGATTTCGAGTTCTTTGCCAACTATGAGCGTTTTTTTTGTACCGGTAATTTTGAGTTTGATAATTCGTGAGGAGTGTCCTCGTTGAATGGCTTCCAGTTTGATGATTTTACCGAAATCAATTCCCGAACGATTTTTTATCAGTTCTGAGAGTTCATTTTGTGTGTATTCTACTTTCCAGCGGTAAAAATCGGTGGTTTTCTGGTCGAATCCGGGCAAAACCTGCGACAGTATTTTTTGGTCGTTAGTGTTGCAAAAAGCATAAGGTTTGTTGCGAATCCAAAGTTCTGCTTCTTCTTCCCGCCTTAAATCAACTAAAGTTGTGTCGCTAAATTCAGAATCGACAACTTTTGTAAGATACGGGTGTCGGACATGTTCCCAAACATTTTCAAAATTCTCTGAAATTCCGCCGCAGCATTTCGAAAAGCGGGTATCACAGATTTTATCATCAAAAACCAACACTTCCCCAAAAGTTTCTTCCACTGCTTTTAATGCTTTTTCGGAATGGATTTTTGTAATTCCCTGGTAACGCTGGCAATGGTCGTCAGCGCAAACATCAAAATTGCTGTGGTCTTCACGGTCGTACCACCGAGTGATTTCCGAATCGGTTTCGTATGAAGTTTGATACAATCCCCCGCCCGATTGCAGCGATTTGGCTTTTTCAATTTGTGCCAGCAGCCAGTTACGCGAAATTACTGCGTGGGCTTTCAATAATTCAGGAGAACTTGTGGCGCTCATTTCCGATGAAATAACGCTTTTCAGGTATTCTTCCAGGTTGATTTCATTTATTGCACGAACTTTACCGTTCTCCCGAATCAGTTTTAAAGCTCCTTTAAACCGCTGGTTTTCCTGTTGTTCCCAATGAAAATTAACACCGATTGTAACGTTTTTTAATTCGAAAATTGAATTGAACGAGTTTGGATGAAACAGGAAGGATTCAGAAAATATCTGATTTCCGGAATCATCGGTAACAAGAATCTGTTCATTAAAAACCGTTGCCGAATATTCTCCTGAATGCACTTCGATGCCTTTGAACAGGAATGAACCCATAAAAGCAAAATCAAGCGTTTCGCCAGTTAAAATTCCTGCATTTATTTTAGGTTGAGTTTTCATATTTTAAAATTTATTTACCCCGGCCGTGAAGGGTGACCTTCAAAAACATTTTGGCATTTAATGTCACCTCATCATAAATTTCTTCAATTTCCTTTTTGGTAATTTTTAAAAAATCCTCCTCATTTGGCAACACCAAAACTCCACCCATTTCAACTGCCGCAGGACTTACTGTGATTTGTTTTTCACCGGTTTTGAAAAAATGCGACGGCCGTTGTTTCTCCCGCGGGAAAATGATAACCCGCCATTTTCCATCCTGTGAACTACTTAAAATATTCAGCATCGGTTCTTCATCACTTCCAGCGAACAGATTCTGATAAATCTGCTGAAATTTCTTTTCTATTTGCATTTTGTCTTCGGAAACAATGGCAATAAAACGTCGCAGGTAATTTTCAACAGCGATTACTTTCAACCTTTCATTTTGAAAAAGTGTTTCTGAAAATTTATTTTCCAAAACATTAAATTCGTTTTCGACGGGCAAAGAATTTTTAATCACTGCCTGAAAATGACAATGATCGGGTGCAGAAGCGCCACATTTCGGACCGTTATAAAACAAGGTGAAATCATTCAGGTCGTGGCTCAATTCGAGCAAATCAGAAAAATGTGGCAAAATTTCCTGCGGTGTATGAGTTGCTTTCGAAATGGTCAAATGCACCGGGAAAATTGGGAATGGATTGGTTAATATCAGATATTTGTCATGAAACAGAATCCCTTTTTGTTCAGGCGGTAAATTTTTCAAACATAAAAAACATGGCCGTTCAGAAATGCTTTTAGCATCGGTTTTTGCTGCTGATGAACGGATTCGCCCGGGATTAAACTGGGTTATGATTTTAAAATGGCCAAAATCGAAAGTTTTGGTTTGGGTTTGATTGAGTGCAGCGTAATTTTCAGACACAGTTTCCCAGGTTGCTTTTTGTTGCAAAACAAGTGATTTCATTTGTTCATTCAGATTGTTAACCGGGCCAAATTTGGATAGTTCATCAAGAGATGAGATTTTTTCGATGTCCATATTTCGATTATTTAACTTTTCCAAAGTTTAGACTTTGGAAAAGTTGTATAAAACTACGCCAATTTATTTTTCTTGGACCTTGCTTTCAGCTCGATTGTTCGAATGCGGTCTTTGTAGAGGTTGTGTGCGTTTTGTTTTGTAACATCGAGCGAGGCATCCGAATTGTCGTCCCAGCGGCGGCAAAGATAAATTGGTTCGTAAATTCTTCCGATTTTATATTCCCTCGAAATGGCCAAACCAATCGCATAATCTTCGCCGTAGCTAACATTTGGAACTTTTATTTCGCGTAAAACAGGCGTGTAAAAAGCGCGCGGCGCCCCCAATCCATTAATCCGCAAAGCGTTGTTTGGACCGTTTTCAGGAGTCCATTCCTTGTGATCGATAATTCCGGGCGGGATTTCCTCCAAATCGAAATTTGTCATTTGGTAACTGCCAATCACCATCGCACATTTCTCTTCAAAAAATTTATCCACTATTTTTTGCAGTGTGTTTTCCGAAGAATACAAATCGTCGCTATCTAACTGTACTGCAAATTTTCCGCACTGTTCATGAAAAATACCTACATTCCAGCAACCACCAATTCCCAGGTCATTCCGGTCGGGGATAATATGAATCAGTTTGCTGTTTTGGGCATATTCTGCAAGCAATTCAGTTGTCCCGTCGGTTGAAAAATTATCAACAACAATCAAATTAAATTTGAAATTCGTTTTTTGTGAAAGCACAGAATCTACTGCATCTTTAATGGTTTTAATCCGGTTGCGGACAGGAATTATTACCGATGCTTCCACCGGAAAATTACCTTTTAAGAAATCAATTTCTTTGAAAGGCGGCTGAATAAATCCGCCAATTTTTTTTAAATGAATGGTACAGGCTTTTTCCATCTCAATTTGTTTGTCGCGAGCGTTTCCTCTAACATAATCGAACTGTTTTTCGCCCGATTTACGGGTGTCGGTTTCATTCATTGTAAACAGAAATTCAGGGATTCTGACCAATTCGCCTAAACGTGATGCATGTAAACGCAGCGAATAATAACCAGCCTGCAGAAATTCCTGCTCGTCAAAAGATTTTAAAACATCGCTCCTGAAAAGCTGAACCGGTCCAAAATTAAAATCGTCGCGTAAACTCCCCAACTGATAATCGATTACAGGATGCGGGGTTTGAATGCCATTTTTAATTTCGAAATAATCGGCATAAACCATTGCAGCGTCTGTATTTTCGGCAACCTGCAACATTCGTTCAATTGCAAACTGACCAACACTGATTCCATTATTTTGTAATGCAATTAATGAATAAGAAGTATTGCAATTCTTTGCAATCAATTTTATGGTTTCGGTGGAAAACAGATTTTTGTAAAGCAGGGTTTTCGCATTTTCGATTTCATTTTCTTCAGGTACAAGAACAAAAACTTCATTTACCAAATCTGAGAATTTAAGCTGGTTTACAGCAGTTTGTGTTTCACTTATATTTCCAGAAACAATGAAGCAGTTTATTTTTTGATTCATTTGGTAAAATCTTTCAATTGATTTCAACAAAGGTAAAAAATAAAAAAGAGCCAACCTTTTTAATGTTTAACCCTTTTTTTGTTGTCGGTCTGCAGGGATTCGAACCCTGGGCCCGTTGATTAAGAGTCAACTGCTCTACCAGCTGAGCTACAGACCGAATTGGTTGCAAAAGTAGTAAAAAATATCGTTTCCTAATTTTGACTTCCTTTGGTTTTATCTTTTGCCCTGTGTTTTTTCATAATTCAGAAATTTACTTGCCCAGGGAATAAAATATTTAAAATTCGGAGCATCGGTGTGGCCGCCATCATGCTGCCGCCAGGCAAGTTCACCGTCGATCAACCCTGTATTTACAGGTGGCATTTTTTCAGTGAGGTAATCATTGGAAACGCCAAGATCCTTTGCTCCCAACAATTTAAATACACTTCCGGCAGCAACTGCCGCCATAAAACTTCCCTGCTGATCGAGCCATCTGGCATCACCCTTTTCGGGAATTCCGTAACTGATGAAGGTGAGGCGAGGAGCGCAAATGGCAATCAGTTCATGCGAATCAACAGGAATATCGCACCCTGTTTTACTTCCGAAAGCTGCTTTCGAAGCCCCGTATTTCATATAGTTCCCTGCCATCCAGTAATACCCGCCACCTGTAAGGCTTTCCACCGCTTCACCAAATACGCGGCGATGGAGTGTGGCTCCGCCTTTCCCCGATGAACCAATCAATCCGACTGCAAAACGAGGTTCAAAAGCAAGTGTAACCAACGCCGCTTTACCATAACGCGATACACCTTCGATACCCACTTTTTTAGCATCCACCAAAGTATCTGTTTCCAAATAATCTAAACCGCGTGCAGCGCCCCAGGCCCAGGCTCGAAGGGCGCCCCAGTCATCGGGTTTGCGGGGTTGCCCTTTATTGACCAGGCCAATTATTCCTCGTGTGAGGCCAGCGCCATTATCTGCCTGAATGCTGGTAGGATCAATGGTTGCATATCCCCAGCCTGCAGCCAGCAATTGTTCGGTTGGCGAAGGATCACCTTCTGGCCGGGGTGCAAAAAAATTGGGCCCTGGTAACCTTGTCACCGGCATATATGCAGGATATCTGTCAAAAATATCCTTTATTTCCGGGTTATACTTTATCATCATTTCTTTGAAAACTTCGTTCAGCTTTTCCATATCGTCGGGCGAAGGTTGTGCCGGAGCCGGTAACGACGGCATGCCAAACATCATCAGCACAGGTACAGGTCCTTTGACGTTTGCAGGAACCACAAGCACCATTTTAATATCTACATTGATTAACGGATAAAGGCTGTTATCGACATGACCCACCAACTGTTTGGCTATAACCGGTGTCCAGCCTACAAATTCGCGATCAGTTATTTTTACTTCCCATGTTACTTTCGGAATATTTGGAGGTACCCGTCCATAAACCTCTCTTTCCAGATCTTCTGCAATTTCAGGGCGGCGTTGGTTCCACCATTCGTCAGAAGTGGTTATTTTTTTACCTTTTTTTGTTGTAAGAATATCGGGCAGTTGAGGACAGGGATTAGCCATCCCTTCATCATAATTCGCATGGTTCGGATCTGATTCATTGCCACTTGGCCCCGGCCTTAATTCAGTAATACCCAATTGCTGCATCATATTCGCATGATCCTGCTGTTGAGTAAATGTTACAATCGGTGGAAACCTGCTACTGTCAATTTTTGCCTGCTGTGCCAGTGAAGCGCGACCAATTCCAGCGATCAACAAAACACACATTAACTTATTCATTTTACTTTTTGGTTTAATTAGTTGATTAATCCTGCTTACAGTTTAATTTTCACCGGTTTACTCGGGGCACTTTCGTTATTTAACCTGTCGAGAACAGAAATACGCACTTCGTATTTTTTCTTTTTGCTGTTGAAAGGGGCAAATTTGAGTTCATTTTCCTTTACAATTCCCCAAAAACAATTTTGATTTACCTGATTAAAATTTGTTCCCGCTTCGTTTCCGTAAACCACGAAAAGATTGGGTTTGTCCATTACCCTTTCGGCTTTTGCAGTTTTCCATTTTACTTTTGTTCCCCGCCTGCTGATTTTTTTCACCGGTTGCGGAGGTGTATTGTCAATCCATTTCATTGGCGGAATAATTGCCGGTTTGCGATATAGTGAATTCCGCAAACTGTCCTGCAATCCAAACAAATCGCGGTTAAAATGCCGGGCGCTGTAAAATGCTGATCCTTCAATTCCGGCAATTGTTCGTAACATCCTGATTTGATTTGGCATTTCGCCGGGCTTTGTCCATGCTGGTGTTGCTGAGCCGGCTTCAATTTTATACACCGCATGACCGATGTACATTCCCCGGTTGTACGCGTGGTCTTTCCACCAGTTGGCAAGTAATTTAAAATCCGCCTGCGGATGCCCGATATGCCAATAAATCTGAGGAAGCAAATAATCAATCCAACCATTTTGCTGCCATTTAATCACGTCGGCATACAAGTGATCGTAGTTGGTAGCGCCGGCTTTGGTATCGGAACCACGGGGGTCATCGGTTTTATTGCGCCAAACTCCGAACGGACTGATGCCGAATTTCACCCAGGGTTTCGTGGCTTTAATAGTTTCGTTCAGCAGCTTAATTGTCATATCCACATTTTCGCGGCGCCAGTCGGCTTTGTTCTGTTTGCTGAAACCCCTGTTATAAAGGGCAAATGAAACCGTATCGGGAAATTCAACCGACTGTGGGTAGGGATAAAAATAGTCGTCGAAATGAATGGCGTCAACATCATACCGCGAAACAATATCTTTTACAACTTTAGTAACAAATTCGCGGGTTTGCGGCAGGCCGGGGTCAAAATACAACAGGTTGCCATATTTCAGAATCCATTCGGGATGTTGAAAAGCAACATGGTTGCCGGCCAGTTGTTCATTGTTGTTTTGCGCCACGCGAAACGGATTGAGCCAAGCATGAAATTCAATTCCCTGGCGGTGGCATTCGTCAATCCAAAACTGAAGCGGGTCGTAAAAAGGTTCGGGAGCTTTGCCGGGAATTCCGGTTAAATACCGCGACCACGGTTCCAAATCGGACGGGTAAAACGCATCTGAAGTTGGGCGAACCTGGAAAATAATGGCATTCATGTTCAGGTTGCGGCAGTCGGTTATAATTTTTATCGCTTCATTTTGTTGCTGTT
This sequence comes from Draconibacterium sp., assembly GCA_037439605.1. Classification (GTDB taxonomy): domain Bacteria; phylum Bacteroidota; class Bacteroidia; order Bacteroidales; family Prolixibacteraceae; genus Draconibacterium. The sequence goes on from JBBIVS010000050.1 coordinate 6,883, forward strand.
CTGAAGTCAATCCCGGCTTCGAAGGCCAGTCGATATTATTTACAGTGGCAACCCAAACTGCCCGGAATTCGTGTTTTGGCTGGGCTGATAAGGAAACTTGTATTAATAAAAAAACGACCAGTAAAAGTGATTTTCCGATTTTCATTTTTCAAATTTTAATCGCCACAAATGTAAATAAACCGAAACATGAAAATTCAGGTTAACTCATCAACATGCCCTAATTTATCAACAGGTTTTTCTTTGTAAATGAAAAATGATTTACCCCTGTTTTATTTAAATAAATTCAACTGCAAAACTTTCTTTCCTATTTTTGCACCATGATACTTATTGCAGACAGCGGCTCAACAAAAACCAGTTGGTGTTTATGGGGAAACAGCGGTGTCCCGGAATATTTTTCGACAAGCGGAATTAATCCTTTTTTCAGAAAAGTAGAAGATATTGATGAAGAACTTCGTGAAAAACTTCTGCCCGAAACCGGCGCTGATGTTGAACAAATCTACTTTTACGGAGCAGGAATAATCAATGCTGAAAAAGGGGATATTGTAAAAACCGCCTTGCACGAGTTATATCCAAATGCTGAAATTGATGTTCAAAGCGATTTACTTGCAGCGGCGCGGGCAACATTGGGAAAAGAAAAAGGAATTGCATGTATTTTGGGTACCGGTTCAAATTCATGCCTTTACAACGGTTCTGAAATTACTGAACATGTTCCGCCGCTTGGTTTTATATTGGGTGACGAAGGCAGCGGGGCAGTACTGGGCCGAAAACTTGTGGCTGATTTTCTGAAAGGTATTATGCCTGAGAGAATTGCTGAAAAATTCAAAACAAATTACCAACTGACTTATGCCGACTTTCTTGAAAGTGTTTATAAAAAAGAACGGCCAAACCAGTTTTTGGCAAAGTTTGTTCCTTTTTTACACGAAAATCTTGCCGATGATTACTGTGCGCAACTGGTTGAAAAATCGTTTCAGGAATTTGTTCTGCGCAATATTACCCGGTATTCCGGTTTTAGTGAATTGCCCATCTGTTTTGTAGGTTCGGTTGCGTTTTATTTTCAGGAACAATTAAAAAATGTGCTGGAGAAAAACCAACTACAATTGAAAACGGTTTTTAAAGATCCATTAAGCGGGTTAATTAAATTTCATACTGAAAAATAAAGACGATGAATATCACAGAGTCGAGTTCAAACTACAACCACCTCGAAAAAATGAGTGTCAGGGAATTGCTGGAAGGCATTCATAACGAAGATAAAAAGGTGCTGCCTGCTGTTGAAAAGGTAATTCCACAAATTGAAAAACTGGTTACTGAAATTATTCCCCGCGTAAAAAAAGGAGGCCGGCTTTTTTACGTTGGCGCCGGAACCAGTGGCCGGTTGGGAATTTTGGATGCATCGGAAATTCCGCCTACTTACGGGGTTGATTATGGATTGGTAATCGGATTAATTGCCGGCGGCGATCAGGCAATTCGTAAAGCAGTTGAAAGCGCCGAGGACGATGAAAATCTTTCGTGGGAAATTCTGAAAGAATACCATATTAACGAAACCGACACTGTGGTCGGAATTGCGGCATCGGGCCGAACGCCTTATGTTATTGGAGCGGTTAAAAATGCCCGAAAAAACGGGATTTTAACAGCCTGTATTACCAGTAACCCAAATACTTTACTTGCCCAAAATGTTGACATTGCCATTGAAGCTATTGTTGGGCCCGAGTTTGTAACCGGCAGCACAAGAATGAAATCGGGCACCGCACAAAAATTAATACTGAACATGATTACCACAACGTTGATGATTCAACTTGGGAGGGTAAAAGGGAATAAAATGGTAAATATGCAACTTACCAATCAAAAATTGGTGGAACGCGGCACCCGGATGATTATGGACGAACTGGGCTATACCGAGGAAAAGGCAAAGAGGTTGCTTTTATTACATGGTTCGGTGCAAAAAGTATTGGAAAAATCGGGTGGTATTAACAATTAATTATACTTTATTCAAAACCGATTAACATTATTAAAAAATAATATCTTTGCAGCATAAAATTCTTTGAAACATACGATGTATTGCAAAACAAACTGCAACAACATTTGAAATAATATTTAAGACAAATCATGTGGCTTACCGTTCTGGTAAGTTTTTGGTTTATTAGGTTTAGTTGGTTTAGGTTAAAAAGGCTGTCAGTTGGGCAGCCTTTTGTTTTTTACACTTCATCAGGCACAAAATAGGGTTTTCTGTAATTCCTCGTCAGCAACATGTCGGCTTCAGGGTCGTTGGCAAATTTTTCGTAAGCACCAACAAAAGTCAGTTCGCGTTTTAAGCGGTACGAAATATTGGCCAGCGCAGGCAATGCCGATGAGTAAAATCCCTCATTAATATCGCAGCGCAAATCGTAATCGTTTCCCGAACGAATGGCATCGATAAAATTGAAATAATGTTCAGTGCCTCCCGGAGCAGCCCGAAAGGTTGGATCGGCCGGAGTTTCAGAAGTTTCCCTTGAAGATTTTGCAAAAGGTATATTTTCGCGTTGTCTGAAAGCCTGCCAGGAGCTGCCATTAATTTCGAGATAACCCTCAGTACCATAAAAAATATTCCCGATTTTCACTCCAAGTCCGCCTTCAGCATTGGTAAACCGTCCGCGGGTTTCAAATTCAAGAACCTTTCCATCGGCATAATTGAAAACCGAGGTTTGGGTATTTGGCGTTTCCTGCGAACACTCTTTTGGATCGATACCAAAAAGACCGCCTGTGGAATAAACCGATACCGGGTGTTCGTTTTTATTTAATCCCCAGCGGGCAATGTCGAACTGGTGAGGCCCCTGGTTTGCAGTGTCGCCACCGCCGGTAGCCCAGTGCCAGTGCCAGTTGTAATGACCGCGTTTTTCGTTGTAGGGCTGCCAGGTTGCCGGGCCAAGCCACATATCGTAATGCAGGGTTTCGGGTGGCATACTGTTTGGCGAAATACCGAACGAATCGCGGGGTTTGTAGCAAAGTCCGCGTGCCATATAAACTTCGCCTATTCCACCAAAATGAATAAATTCAATGGCTTCCCTGACATTGGCAATGGAACGGTTTTGCGTGCCAACCTGAACCCGAACGTTGTATTTCCGCGCTGCTTCCACCATTTTACGGCCTTCGAACACATTATGGCAGGCCGGTTTTTCAACATAAACATGTTTCCCTGCCTGACAAGCCCAGATTGTAGCAAGCGCGTGCCAGTGGTTTGGAGTAGCTATTGAAACTGCGT
>JBBIVS010000050.1:10142-12351 GCA_037439605.1 Draconibacterium sp.
GCATGTCCCAAACTGTTTTGGGGGCTGTGCCCATTGCTTCCTGAACCTGTTTTGCTCTCTCTGGAAAAAGCTCCTCATCCACATCGCAAAGTGTTTTTAAAAAAACATTGCGGTAGTCTTTAATAGCCAACCAATTGCCAATGTGCGAGTTTCCCTGCCCCCGGATGCCAATAACCGCAACATTTATGCGTTCGTTTGCGCCAATTACCGAGGCATACGATTTTGCACTTAATCCCATACCGCCAATGGCAATTCCGGCAGTTCCAATCAGACTTTTCTTAATAAAATCTCTTCGTTCTGTCATTTTATATCCGATATTACTGGTTTAGATTTTTGGCCTGTAATTTACCATTTCAAATTGAAAATGAGCAAAACCTGAGCTTGTTTTTTGTATTTTCGGCACCTGAAAAATAATTTCAAAATGATAAAAAAAATCCTTTCATACATTCTGACCCCAGTTTATTTGATTGTGTTCGGATTACTCCTGCTGATTTTTCATCCCATTCAGGTTTTTACAAGGTGGATTTGGGGCTACCCCGTTCGTAAAAAAGTGGTCGATGTTTTAAATTTCGGTTTGCTTTACAGCCTTTGGATTTTGGGAACCCGGATTTCGTTCAGGGGATTTGAAAAGATTCCTCAAAACAGGCCGCTTATTATTGTTGCCAACCATCAGAGTTTACTCGATATTGTTGCTGTTGTGGTTGGATTCAGAAGAAATCACCCGAAATTTATCTCGAAAATTGAACTTGGCAAAGGCATCCCAAGTGTTTCGTATAACCTGAGGCATGGCGGTTCGGTGCTGATTGACCGTAAAAAAGGGGCTCAGTCGGTAAAAGATATTATGATGCTTGGCAAACACATTGAAGCCACCAATTATTCAGCCTGTATTTTTCCGGAAGGTACACGCACAAAAAACGGGTTGGTAAAAACCTTTCAACCTGCTGGAATTACCTCGCTCATCAGAACCGCTCCATCTGCAGTAATTGTTCCTTTTGCAATCGATGGTTTTGAAATTATGAAAAACAGGTACTTTCCAATCACTTTTGGCTGTCATTTTAGGTTGACTGCACTTGATCCAATTGAACCAAAAGGAATTGATCCAGCTGAATTAACACATAATATTGAGATTTTGATTAAGAAAGAGTTGGGGCAGACAGACACGGAAATTAAAGGTTAAATTCTCAGCTATTTTTTATTTTCAAGGTATCCGGCAACAGCTTCAACTTCACTATACCACTCCTCCCCATATTTTCTGATTAACGGTTCTTTCAGAAACTTGTACAGCGGAAGTTTTGCTGATTTTCCATATTCCCTGCCAGGAATACAAATGGCAAGTTCCTGGTAATTAACTGCATCAAATCGCTGGTACGAAGTAATCCTAATGGGAAAAAGATGGCACGAAACCGGCTTCCTGAAACTTGTTTGCCCATCAATAAAAGCCTTTTCAATTGCACATTTCACGATACCCGTTTCATCAGTAAACGAATAAACACATTGCCGGTCGTTTATCAGCGGTGTTACCAAATCCCCGTCTTTATCGATAACCGTAAATCCTTGTTTTTCAATTTCGTGCCAGTGTTTTCCTGAAAGATATTTCTGAAAGTTTGGGTATTCCCGTTTAATAATTTCAGCTTCCTCTTTGGTAAGCGGCGCACCCGAATCGCCTTCAACACAACAAGCTCCTTTGCATTTCAATAAATCGCAAAGAAAATGCTGCTCAAAAATATCGCGGCTAATTATGGTACGGCCAATTTCTACCACCTTTCTGATTTTAAAAATTCAAATTTTAAATTTCAAAAAACAAATAAATGACAAAATTTAAAACCCAAATATCAAACTTTTTACAGTTTTAAAATTTGAATTTTAAATTTTCATTGGTATTTATTTGAAATTTGATAATTGAATATTGTGGTTTAACGGATAAGGTTTTTCCCTGTCATCTTCTTTGGAACTTCCAATCCCATCACATTCAGCAGGGTTGGCGCCACGTCGGCTAAAATTCCATTTTCAAGGCTGATTCCTTTTCTGTCGGAAATAAAAATACATGGAACCGGGTTAAGCGAGTGGGCTGTATTTTCGGTGCCATCTTCGTTCACTGCATTGTCTGCATTTCCATGGTCGGCAATAATCATCACGTTATACCCGCCTTCCAGAGCGGCTTCCACAACTTCTTTGGCACACTGGTCAACCGCGGTTACAGCTTTGTATA
>JBBIVS010000051.1:0-12272 GCA_037439605.1 Draconibacterium sp.
ATTTCGCCCTCTTCCTCCTCTCCGGGATAAAAACCTTCACCCACTCCATTTATACCGGCATGGTTGGCATTAATAATGAGAGCATCGATATTAATTTCACTTTCGCTCTGGTTTTTATAATCCCAGAAATTAACCAGGTAGTGGCAGTATTCATCGGGTTCAAACCAGCAGTCGAACTCAATTGTGAAGAGATCGGGGAGGTTGTCCTTCGACGGTTCTTTAAGGAAAGGCACAATACAAGTACCTGCCTCTTTAAAATAAATCACATTCTGACCCCCAAAAGACGCATTTTCAGCATTTCCGCCACCCGCAAGGTCCCAGCGCGATGGGAACTCACCATTTTTTTCACCTTCCTGGTTATCCTCAAATATGATTTTCTCTCCCGGAACAAAGTCATATCTGTTCCAGGTAAGTAAATCCTGCTTCCGGGCAGCCTCCGCTGTCTTTTCCGGCTGTTCCGTTTCGTCGCTCTCAGGCGTTGTTCCGGTTTTTATTTTTTTCGGGTCAAGTTCACTGCTCTTGCCACTCTCTTTATCTTTTTTACTGAAGATTCCCTTTATCCCATCTTCAATCTTGTCAAAACCGGCATCAATTGCCTTATCTGTTATACTGTTGGCGCGGTTGTCGGCCTCTTCATTTACCTTGCCCTTTACATCAACCTTAACCTGACTATTTAAATAATCGGGTAAAATGACAAAAAGCGTACTCATAAAATACGTGAGAATGAATAACTTTTTCATAACGTTAGCATCATTTATGGATTTCTGTTTAAAGTTAAGCCATAACTCAATAAAAATCAAGAGTGAATGAGTAAAATTGATGTAAAATTTAGCAAAAACCCATTTTGGGAGTATGATTAAAAAAATGTGAAGCTGAATCTAAAAAAAAACCGTTTTTTATTTGGTTTGTACGGTTTCCTTTTTGCATTTCGGCAGCTAAAATAATTATTCATATTTTTTATGATACTACCGATTATTCTGAAGCTGGGAAATAGAATAATTTTTTATATACATTTTTTAATCTGAGAATACTTGGATTATTGCAATTTTTTCGAATCCTGCCCTGTAGAGATTTTTTAATTATAAACTATTTCAAAACCAGCCCCATCGCCGCTTTAATCCCATCCGCCGCACTCGAAATAATCCCGCCTGCAAAACCGCTGCCTTCGCCAATAATGTACAGGTTTTCAAATCCTTCCACCCCATCTGCTGGATTCAAGCACAACCTGCACCGGCGATGAGGTTTGGCTTTCCGGTTTTTGTTTTTAATGTTATTTTTTTATTCGGAAGGCATGTGGAAAAAAATTATTTATCAGAATAGTGACCTCGCATTGAAATAACATGGAGGTTATTTTCGAAAATCTCGTAAATTAATCGGTTTCCTTTATCAATTTTCCGCGACCATAAACCGGAAAGTTCATATTTTAATGGTTCGGGATTTCCTAATCCTGATTGAGGGTGAAGCTGAATATCTTCAAAAGGTTTTGTAATACGTGACTGTATATTTTTTTGGCCGCTTTTCTTCCAATACTTTATATCTTCGAGAGCTTTATCTTTATAGACTACTTCCATAAATCTTCGGTTTTTATAACCTTACCTTTGCTTGCACGCGATTTTTGTATTTGTTTGACAAATTCCTGATTGTATGGACTTTCGTTAAATTTCACGAAATCGAGTGTTTTAATAAATTCAACAAATTTTTTACCCTTTGCTGTTTTTTCGTTAACTGTAATAGTTATTGTTGTCATTTTTCAGATTTTTAATTATTGTACAAAGTTACAAAATTTGCTCTATTGAGTTTAATCAATTTTTTGGATTGAAACTATTTCAAAACCAGCCCCATCACCGCTTTAATCCCATCTGCCGCACTCGAAATAATCCCGCCTGCAAAACCGCTTCCTTCGCCAATAATGTAAAGGTTTTCAAATCCTTCAACAAGCCCGCCGGGTTGGCGGACAACCTGGATTGGTGAAGAAGTTTTGCTCTCCAGCCCGATTAAATTTCCGGTTTCAAAACCTCTCATTTTACGGATGAAATCTGTGAGTCCAACCTGCATCGATTGAACAACGCTGGCTGGTAACAGTTCCCATAGCGGAGCCGAAATTAATCCAAGCGGGTAACTGCTTTCCAGTTTTTCTTCTTTTTTCTTTTGTTTCAGAAAATTGTTGATGCGGCAGGCAGGCGCTTTATAACCTTTTGTAAACTGATAGAATTTCTCTTCAAGTTGTTGCAGGTTTTCCAGCGCTTCCAACGGCGAAACGGTTTTTCCAGCCAGTTCGTCAGGGTGAATTCCGGCTACACAAGCCGCATTTGCAAATCTGCCGTTCCGGTTGTAATAACTCATTCCGTTAACAATATTTGTATTTTCGTAAGCTGCTGCTGGAACAACCATTCCACCCGGGCACATGCAAAACGAAAAAACCTGGTGTTTACCATCGGCAGGTGAGGTTAGCCGGTATTCTGCAGCTTTCACCCCCGGCAGTTTTACGTGGCCCCACTGTGCCATATTAATAATTTCCTGCGGGTGTTCCATTCGGCTGCCTATGGCAAAATTTTTTGTACGGAACGGAACTCCGCGCCGGATAAGCATTTTGTATGTTTCATAAGCCGAATGACCGGAGGCGACAAACAACGCATCAGCCGGCAAAATTCCCTGTGAAGTAATCACTTCGGTTACTTTCGAATTTTTTATAACAACATCTTCCAACATGGTTTCGAAAAGAATCCGGCCGCCAAGTTTTTCAAATGTAAGCCGCAGGTTTCTGACTATTTTTTTCAGGTTGTCCGTTCCCAAATGAGGGTGTGCCATGTAAGCAATTTCGTCGGGCGCACCGGCTTCGATGTAACTTGAAAGGATAAACTTTTTTTCCAGCGAAATGTGTTTCGAGCGCGATGTTAGTTTTCCATCCGAAAAAGTTCCGGCGCCGCCTTCGCCAAAAGCATAATTATTTTGAGTATCAAAAATTCCTGTTTTCTCGAAGGTTTGAATCGATTTGCCGCGTTTGGCAACTTCAGAGCCGCGTTCGATTAAGGTAACATTAAAACCCGCTTTTTGGAGTACAAAAGCTGCAAAAAATCCGGCCGGTCCGCTGCCCACAACTGCCACGTGCTCTTGTCGTTTTTTATAAGGAATTTCCAAAGTCTGGGTGCTTACTTCTTCACCTCCTTTAATTTCTGCCGATTTTACAACCACCTGCACCAGCCAGAAAATATTCGAATTGTTGCGGGCGTCGAGGCTTTTATTTTCAATCTGAAAAGTAAAATTGCTGATGCGCAACTCCTTCGAAATTTTGGTCTGAAGTTGCTCAGTTGTAAAATCGGTGGGCAGTTTTAGCGAAATTGTTTTGTATCCCATAAAAAATGATTTACAGTCAAAAGTAACTTAAACTCTTGTTGCCACCAAGCCTCAAATTCTCAAAGTATTCACAAAGTTTTTTTGAATCAATCAGGTAGGCGTTGTAACTTATTTTAAAATTCAGCGTCCGATAGTTATTAAAAATGTTCAGTTGATTTGATGCACAACAGGTTTAAACTGTGAATTATTCCTTTTACAGTTAAAAATCTACCGTTTGTCGAAAAAAATGATCGTTTTTAAAAAGATTGTCAGAATTTTAACACAGAAAACAGAAACGAAAACAGCCGTAACAATTAAACAGTATGATTAATCTTAGTAATATTCACAAGTCTTATGCAATGGGTAGCAACTCGCTGCACGTTTTAAAGGGAATCGACCTGGAAATTGAACAGGGCGATTTTGTTTCCATTATGGGTTCATCGGGCTCCGGAAAATCAACTCTTCTGAACATTCTTGGAATGCTCGACAATTACGATGAAGGAACTTACCATCTGGCAGGGAACCTTGTAATCAACATGAGCGAGAAAAAGGCTGCCAAATTGCGCAACGAAATGGTAGGTTTTATTTTTCAGTCGTTTAACCTGATTTCGTTCAAGAATGCCATGGAAAATGTGGCGCTCCCGTTGTATTACAAAGGCGTTCCCCGGAAAAAAAGGAACGTGATTGCCATGGAATATCTCGAAAAATTAGGTTTGAAGGATTGGGCTCATCACATGCCAAACGAAATGTCAGGAGGCCAGAAACAGCGCGTTGCCATTGCACGTGCACTGATTTCGAAACCAAAAATCATTTTGGCCGATGAGCCAACCGGAGCTCTTGATTCAGCCACTTCGTATGAAGTAATGGATATTCTGAAAGACGTCAATGAATCAGGCATCACGGTAATTATTGTTACCCACGAGCATGATATTGCTGCCATGACCAATCAAATCATCCGTTTAAAGGACGGACTGATTCACGAAATTATCAGAAACGGCGAACTGAAAAAGTTCAAGAAAGAATTTATTCGTGGTTTGGAACCTGTTCAAATTGCAAGCTATGTTTGATATAGACAAATGGCAGGAAATTTTTGCCACCATCCAAAAAAATAAGATGAGGACTTTCCTCACCGGTTTTTCGGTAGCGTGGGGAATTTTTATGCTGATGATTTTACTGGGCTCAGGAAACGGTTTAAGTAATGGTGTTGCACAAAATTTCATGAATGATGCTGTAAATGCAATGTGGATTTGGCGCGGCGAAACAACTCTTGCCTACCAGGGAATGAAACCGGGCAGAACGATTAAGTTTGTAAATGAAGATCAGGATCTGATTAAAAAAGTTTCGGGTGTTGGTGTGGCATCGGGAAGGTATTTCATGGGGAATACCCGATATTCTTATGACAAAGAATCAGGAGAATACACAACAATAACCTGTCAGCCCGAATTAATACAGGTTGAAAACATTGAAATACACGAAGGCCGGTTTATCAACCAGATTGGTGTGATCCAAAAACGAAAAGTGGTGGTTATCGGCGCTGATATTAAAAAGGCTCTTTTTAAAGACTCAACAGCCATTGGTGAATATGTAAATATAAATACAGTTCCTTTTAAAGTCATTGGAGTTTGCACCGAACCCGGCTCAACCAGGAACAGGAACGCGTACATGCCTTTATCAACGGCACAAATGATTTTTAATGGTTCAAACCAGATTCACAATCTTGCACTCACGGTAAATGCTGAAACACTTGGCGAAAGTCAGGCGATAGAGGAACAAATCAGAAATGTGCTTGGCAAGAAACATAAATTCGATCCCAAAGATGATGGGGCTATCGGACTTTATAATAAACTGGAGAATTACATTCAAACGATGAAAATCTTTCAGGCCATCAAAATATTTATATGGATTATAGGGATGGGGACTTTGATTGCCGGAATTGTCGGTGTTAGTAATATAATGCTGATTGTTGTAAAAGAGCGTACCAAGGAAATTGGAATACGAAAAGCGCTTGGGGCCAGCCCTGCATCCGTGGTAGGATTAATTCTGCTCGAATCGATAATGATTACAACAGTTGCCGGGTACATTGGTTTGGTAATGGGAACAGGGTTAATGGAGATGATCAACTATTTTATGGTTCAGTCGGCAGAAGTTGCTGCCGCTGCCGCTGAGAACGGCGGTCGTGCAGGTGAATCAGTATTCCTGAATCCCACTGTTGACTTTAACATCGCAGTTTCCGCCACGCTCCTTCTTATTGTTGCCGGTGCAATTGCCGGATACATTCCTGCAAAACGTGCAGCCCGAATTAAACCGATTGTTGCTTTGAGGGATGAATAGAGGCCTCCCCCAACCCCTCCGAAGGAGGGGAGTTTGGAAAGGCAGATATTTAAAAATTATCAGAAAGCATGAATACAATAATTAACCGAGGATCAATTAATCACCCCTCCTTCGGAGGGGCAGGGGGGAGGCAATCTCATGTTTGACTTAGACCTTTGGAAAGAAATTTTAAGCGCCCTGAAGAAAAACCGGATGCGGAGCTTCATGACAGCATTCGGAGTGTTTTGGGGAATTTTAATGCTGATCCTGATGTCAGGGGCAGGGAAAGCGCTCGAAAACGGGGTACTCGACGGCGTGCGGGCATTTGCAACCAATTCGGCTTTTTTCTGGACAGAACGCACCAGTGTTCCGTATGCAGGTTTTCAGCGCGGACGCCGTTGGGAATACGATAATTCTGACATTCAATACATTCGCGATAATGTTAAAGAGGTTGAATATCTTTCTCCGCGCCTTTTTGGATGGCAACAAGCCGGAAATAACACCATTAGAGGAGAACGTACCGGTGCTTTCAGCGTGTATGGAGATTATCCCGACTACTTTAAAATTGATCGGTGGACGCCCATAAAAGGAAGACTAATAAACCAGATTGATATTCTACAGGAACGTAAAGTATGCAATATAGGCGAACGTGTTGTTGAAGTGATGTTTGAAAAGGATGAAGACCCAATTGGTCAATATCTTAAAATCAGTGGGGTTTATTTCCAGGTTGTTGGTGTAATTCATGCCGAAACCCGCATCAATATTGGCGGGGGCAAAAAGGAAGAAACCATAATCATTCCTTTTTCAACCATGCAGACAGCTTATAATTATGGGAATAAAGTTCATTTTTTCTCAGTTACTTCACAAAAAGGATATAAGGTCAGCGAACTTCAGGATAAATTGCAGAAAATATTAAAGGAGCGGCATAAAGTGGCTCCGGAAGATCTTCAGGCAATCGGTTCATTCAACATTGAAAAGGAATTCATCAAATTTTCCTCCCTGTTTATAGGTATTCAGGTATTGACATGGATTGTGGGACTTGGAACATTGCTGGCAGGAATAATTGGTGTCAGTAATATAATGCTTGTAATAATTAAGGAACGTACACAGGAAATAGGTATTCAGCGTGCAATAGGTGCAACTCCGACAGTGATTATCAAACACATTGTTGCCGAAAGTGTATTCCTGACAGTGATGGCCGGTTACATTGGTTTGTCGCTTGGTGTTGGTATTCTGGAAATTATAAACCAGATTTTGCTAAAATCAGCCGGAACAGACAACGAATTGTTTTTTCGCAATCCTGAGATAAATCTGAATATGGCGCTTTCTGCATTGGGAGTGCTTGTTATTGCAGGAATAATTGCCGGACTGATACCTGCTAAAAGAGCAATAAGAATCAAACCAATTGATGCGCTTCGCGATGAAAAATAATAAATAAAAAGTATCAAGTATCAAGTATCAAGAATCAAGAATCAAATATCAAATATCAACAGAAAATAAAAGCTAAAGTCATGAAAAAAATTTTAAGAATCGTAGGAATTGTAATCCTGACAGGGATTTTCGGAGGAACAATTTACTTCCTCTATACCAAATCTAAAAAAGCGCCTGAAGTTTTCGAAACAAAAAATCCGTTTGTAAGCAATGTAGTGCGTAAAACTGTTGCAACCGGTTCGGTTGTACCGCGTAAAGAAATCGACATTGTTCCGCAGGTTTCAGGAATTATTGACGAACTGTATATTGTTGCCGGCGACTTTGTTAAAAAGGACCAGGTAATTGCTAAAATCAAAATTATACCTGATATGGTTAATCTGAACAGCGCCGAAACAAGGTTGAACCGTGCAAAAATAAATTTTGAAGATGCACAGATAGATTTTGATCGTCAGCAAAGACTGTTCGACAAGAACGTAATTTCATATACCGAGTTCAAAACAGCCAAAGTTGCATACGATGCAGCCAGAGAAGAAGTAACTGCAGCAGAAAATAATCTGGAATTAATTAAAAATGGTGTAACAAAAAAGGCACAAACTGCAACTAATACTTTGGTCAGGTCAACCGTTAACGGAATGGTGCTTGATGTACCGGTTAAGGAAGGAAATTCGGTGATTCAGTCCAACACCTTTAACAACGGAACTACCATTTGTACGGTTGCCGATATGAAAGATATGATTTTCAAAGGTAAGGTTGACGAAACAGAAGTTGGAAAAATAAAGGAAGGCATGAATATCGAACTTGAAATCGGGGCTATTGAAAAAGATAAATTTGGCGCAATTCTCGAATATATAGCGCCAAAAGGGAAGGAAGAAAATGGCGCCATTCAGTTTGAGATAAAAGCAACGGTTGTTCTAAAGGAAGATCAGTTCATCCGCGCCGGATACAGTGCCAATGCAAATATTCAACTTGAAAAGAAAGACAGCGTTCTTGTAATTCCGGAAGGATTACTGAAGTTTGAAAAAGACTCGTCGTATGTTGAAGTTGAAACGGCAACACCGCAATCCTTCGAAAAGCGGATGGTTAAAACCGGAATCTCTGATGGAATTAATATCGAAATAACTGAAGGGTTGAAAAAAGAAGACAAAGTGAAGGGCGAAAAAATCGACCCCAAAAAAACAAAAGAAAAGGAAACAAGTAAAGGATAAAAAATGAGCCAGTCATTCAATTACATTATATAAATTAGCACGTCAAAAAAAAAAAACGAAATACAATGAAGCATCTTTTTGTCTTATTTTTAGGAACAGTTTTAATCAGTGCCGGTTTTGCAACAAATGCACAAAATGTATGGTCGCTGCAAAAATGCATCGACTATGCACTCGAAAACAATATTCAGATTAAACAGCAAAACCTCAATACACAGTATTACGAAAACCAGGTAAGTCAGGCAAAATCGAACCGTTTGCCCAGTTTAAACGCCCAAATTGGTAACGACAACAGTTTTGGCCGGTCGTTAACCTATCTCAACACGTATAAAAATGTAAATTCATCGAGTATTACAGGTGGAGCCGGTGCAAACTTCACAATATTTAACGGATTTCAGATAACTAATACTATTGATAAACAGGAACTTGATTTGCAGGCAACATTGAAAGACCTTAAAAAGGCCAAGGACGATATGATGCTGAATATTGCGGGGATGTATCTGCAAATTTTATTTGCTGAAGAACTTGTATCGGTTGCCGAGGCACAAATAGAGGTTACCAAACAGCAGTTAGGGCGCACCCGGCAACTGGTTGACGCCGGGAGCCTCGCTAAAGGGGCACTGCTCGAGATTGAGGCCCAACTGGCGCGTGAAGAGTTACAAATGGTTAACGAGAAAAACAATTTGCAGCTATCATATCTGGGTTTATACCAGATGCTTGAACTTCCAATATCCGAAAGTTTTAAAATAGAAAAACCGAATTTGCCCGAAGTAAAAGCCAACATTTCAATGGCCAATTCAATCGATGTTTTTAACAATGCATTGAATGTCCGCCCCGAAATTCAAGCCGCGCAATTAAGGGTAAAAAGCGCCGAAAAAGAGCTCGAAATTGCTAAAGGAAATCAATATCCGAGTCTGACTTTTAATGCAAACTATTACAACCTTTACAACAATCAATACCAGTATCCCGATCCACCGCTTGGTACAGGCGAAAATATTACTTTTAGCGATCAGCTTAAAAACAACAGTCGTTCATCAATCGGGTTGACCATCAGCATTCCAATTTTTAACCGGTTCCAGGTGCGTAATGGTATTTCAAATGCCAAATTGCAAATCAGCGATTACCAGTACCGTTTACAAACCACCAGCAATACACTGCGCAAAGAAATTGAGCAGGCATACACAAATGCCATCGCTGCGCTCAACCGATATATATCTTCGGAAAAAGCAGTGGAATCAATGGAAGAAGCTTTCCGTTATGTTGAGGAAAAGTTTAATGTAGGAATGGTAAACTCGGTTGACTACAACCTTCAGAAAACACAGTTGACAGCAACCCAATCGCAGTTGCTTCAGGCCAAATACGAGTATATTTTCCGCACCAAGATCCTCGATTTTTATAACGGGATTCCGATTGAATTATAATCTGGTTTCATCAATAATAAAAAATCGAGTAAAATAATTTTACAGGATTTTTTGTTGAGGCAATTTCAATATATTTGTGCCTTGTTGCCTAAATCAATTAACTGCATGGATAAAATAATTTCGTGGTTCTTTTTTTTTGTTTTTTTGAGCATTGTTTTTACAGGCAAAGCGGAGCATGTATTTGAACATAAAGCCGATACCGTTGTCAATACTTTCAATAGGAATTACATTTATCACGTAAAGAAATCTCAGTCGGAAATTAAAATTGATGGTGTGATAATTGAATTAGACTGGCTGGTGGCTCAAAAAGCTACAGATTTTCGTCTTGTACTGCCCATTGACACCGGTTTAGCCGCCCAGCCTTCTGAAATAATGATGACTTATGATGACAAAGCGCTTTACGTTGCCCAGGTTTTTTACGATACCATTCCGGGAAAACGAATTATGGAATCGTTCAGGCGCGATTTTTCTTTTTCCAATAACGACAACCTGCTTCTTTTCTTTGATACATTTCGCGACCAGACCAATGGTTTCTCTTTCGGGGTTTCGGCATCGGGCGCCAAATGGGACGGGTTGATGTCGAATGGCTACAGGATGACCCTGGATTGGGATTGCAAATGGGAATCGAAAGTTAAACATTACCCCGATAAATGGACTTCTGAAATCAGGATCCCGTTTAAATCGGTACGTTATCCAATCGGAAGCAAGCAATGGTACGCCAATTTCAGCAGGCTCGATTTAAAATCGAACGAAAAATCGGCATGGGCGCCGGTGCCCCGGCAGTTTCCAACTGCCTCGCTCGCATATACCGGGGTTATGAATTTTGAAGGCCCGCTTCCAAAATCAAAACCCCAGGTTTCGGTAATTCCCTATTTATTCGGTAGTTATTCGAACGATTTTGAAAAAAACACAGGAGCAGAATTCCGGAAAGATTTTGGCTTTGATGCTAAAATCGGAATTTCAACAGCAATGAACCTCGATTTAACTTATAATCCCGATTTTGCGCAGGTTGAAGTCGATCAACAGGTTACAAATATCGACCGCTTCGAACTTTTTTTCCCCGAAAAGCGGCAGTTTTTTCTCGAAAACAGCGATCTTTTTTCAGGATTTGGCAGCCGCGGTTTAACGCCGTTTTTTTCGCGCCGGATTGGCCTCGACGCACCCGTTTTGGCAGGGGCGCGGCTTAGCGGAAAGATAGGCAACGACTGGCGAATTGGTTTAATGAATATGACTACCCAGCAAACTGATGATCATTTATCGCGCAATTTTTTGGTTGCTTCGGTTCAGAAAAAGGTCTTCGCCCGGTCGAACCTCGGGTTTATTTTTGCCGATAAGGAATATTTTAATAAACCAGCCGATACCACTATGTTTAACCGGGTGGCAGGTTTCGATTACAACCTGGCCACAACAGACAATATCTGGAGCGGAAATTTCTTTTATCATCGTTCATTCCGGCCCGGAAATCCCGACAAACAATTTGCGCAGGGGGCTAACCTGGATTACAACACAAAACATGTAAAAGTTGAACTCATGCAGCGCACGGTTGGCGAAAACTACCTCGCCGAAATGGGGTATGTTCAGCGTACCGGGTATCATTTTTTCAGTCCGGAACTTACCTACCTTTTTGTTCCCAATAAGCGGGTTATAAACCATGGGCCTTCCATCGATTTCAGGTACTATTTCGACCCCGGGTTTCGGAAAATAGAACATGAAAATGTTTATAACTATGAAATCGGTTTTCAAAACAATTCGGAACTTACCATTGGTTATACCGACCATTACGTTGAATTGAAGAAAAACTTTGACCCCACCCGAAAAAGTAATACCTATTTCCTAAAAGGTACGGCCTATAACTTTGGCGGAGCTTTTATCGCGTATTCATCGACAAGAAAAAATATGTTTACCTGGGAAGGGGAAGCGGTAAGGGGAACCTTTTACAGCGGGAATATCAGCCAGGTGCGCGGCAAATTTGGGTACCGGTTTCAGCCTTATGTAAATATGTCGGTGAATCTGAATTATACCGATATTGATTTGCCCAATCCGTTTGTGCGCACGAAATACCTGTTGCTGGGGCCAAAACTCGATGTAACTTTTACCGACAAAATATTCTGGACAACCTTTGTGCAATATAACGAGCAGATCGACAACATGAACATCAATATGCGTTTTCAGTGGCGCTACCAGCCGGTTTCCGATATATTCCTGGTTTACACCGATAATTTCAACACCGGTAACTGGTCTTCGCGAAACCGTGCGCTTGTTTTAAAAATGACTTACTGGTTCAATTGATTTTATTAAAATGTTAAACCGGATTGAACACTGTTTCTTAATTTTTAACATGGGCAAATTCAATTATCTTTGCGCTTCCTAAAAACAAATTAAACTTTATTTGTTTATTATTGTAAAATTAATAACGTAAAAAACTCATAAACAAAATGAAAGTAACAGTTGTCGGAGCAGGAAATGTTGGTGCAACCTGTGCACAGATTATTGCCGAAAAAAATATAGTAAAAGAAGTAGTTTTACTCGATATTAAAGAAGGTATTTCAGAAGGAAAATCGCTGGATTTGTGGCA